>CAZKQH010000059.1:0-7430 GCA_964554845.1 uncultured Rhodoluna sp.
CAAGTGAGCTAGGGGCTTTAGGGCTTGCTCGATAGCGTCGGCAATCTCGGCTTCATTTCCTGAGACGCTCTGAATATCAACCAGCTGACGCGTTAATTCCGCCACATCACCCAAGAGATTTAGTTTCATACTCGCCACAGCCAAGAGCCTAGCTTGTAATCTTGAGAGATGACCGATTTCACGAGTGCCTGGGGCCACGGACTTGCAACATCAGACTCAAGAGGCAATGTTCTAGATGTCTGGTTTAGAGACCCCAAACTTGGCCCCGCTCCGGTCACCGATGAGCTGTGGGTTGTGCCACGAGAACTCGATGCTCTTGTGGGGGAAGATAAGCGAAGGCTAGTCAATACTCATGTGGTTCGTACCGAATCAGATCTGACTCAGCCGGTCTCATCCGTTGAGGATGCTTATCTGCGGCTGCACCTTTTATCTCACCTACTGGTTACCCCAAACAGCATCAACCTCGAAGGCTTGATTGCCCAGTTGCCGATTGTTGCCTTTAGCTCAATTGGCGCAATTGCCCTAGAAGATCTCGATCAACTAAGACCTCAGCTAATCAAAGCCGGAGTAGTTATCCACGCAGTGGATAAGTTCCCAAGAATGCTGGACTACGTGACCCCAGCTAAAGTTCGAATTGCCGATGCCTCGAGGGTTCGACTGGGTGCTCACCTTTCCCCCGGGACAACGATCATGCATGAGGGTTTTGTGAACTTCAACGCTGGAACCTTAGGTGCCTCCATGGTCGAGGGAAGGATTTCTCAAGGAGTAGTTGTCGGCGACGGCGCAGACATCGGCGGGGGAGCATCGATTATGGGAACACTTTCTGGTGGCGGAAAAGAAAAGATCACCATCGGGAAGCGTGCCCTGCTTGGAGCCAACTCTGGAATCGGCATCTCCATCGGAGATGACAGCGTTGTTGAGGCTGGGCTCTATGTCACCGCAGGAACCAAGTTGACGCTTATTAGCGACGAAGGCGAAAAGTCCCTCAAGGCCATTGAGCTCTCGGGTGTTCCGAACTTGCTGTTTAGAAGAAACTCACTAACCGGAAGAGTTGAGGCGCTTTCTCGCTCGGGTGCTGGAGTAATCCTAAATAAGGATCTGCACCCCTAGTAGTTTCCGAATTCTTTCCTAGCGAATTCGATGAAGTGTGGGTTGTGAAGCGGTGCTCCCTTTTGGCGCTGCGTACGTATCAAATCAACCGCCTCATCGGTTTGTATTCCATGCTTTTGCAAAATCAACAAGGTGATCAAACCAGAGCGATTCTCTCCCGCTGCGCAGCGCACCAATAACTTCGATCCCGACTGCCACTTTTGGTATCCCCATATTGCTAGATCCAATATCCGCTGACGATATTCGTCTCTGACACCTTCAGCCAAATCATCCGGAAAACCAAAACGAAGTTCCTCAACTCCGTAGCCGGCCGGAAATGCCTTGGGAAATAAAGTGATGATGGCATCAAAGGGCCGTGGGTCGTTATCAAACCCGCGCATCTTGTATTGCCTAGCTTCATCATCAACACGAGTATCAAAGGGAGATCCCCCCATGAATAATCCAGGCAGTATCTCGTGCGAGTCGTCGTAAGGAGTTGGCGTCATCAACTTGCTCTTTCGGCTCCAGTAATTGAGTCCCAGCCGGAATCTACAACCGGTTTTCCATCAAGCAAGACATCGTGGTCGGATTTTGAAACAACTTTTCCAATTACCTTGAAGGAAATCGGCAAAGTGGCAGATGCGGGGAAAGTTGCAAGCAAGCTGTGATCTTCACCGCCTTGCAGAACCCATCCCAAAGTTTGCAGTCCAAGGCTCTGGGCTGGAAGGTCAAGCATTGCCTCATAACCTGAAAGCAGCGAGCGATCAATTTCTATGCTCACATTCGAGGCCTTTGAAATACGACCAAGATCTTTGATCAAGCCATCAGACACATCCAGCATCGCGGTGGCTCCAGCGAGATTTGCGGCAACACCCTGGCTGATCGGCGGCTCAGGTCTTAGCTGGGCGCCAACCCAGTCATCGTAGGAGCGAATCAAATCTTGCTTTCCAGATTCCAAAAGCGTCAATCCGCAAGCAGCTTTTCCAAGTGGGCCACATACTGCCACCACATCCCCCACCTTGGCACCGGATCGAAGCACTGGCTTTTGTCCATCTAACTTTCCGTGAACTGTGACCGAAATCACAACCTGTTCACCGGAGGCTAGGTCTCCACCAACAACTGCCGAACCTGGACTTAGCCGATCGCAGGCAGCCTGCAGCCCATCAGCAAATGACTCGAGCCAAGAAATCTTGGTGGATTTTGGAACTACCATCGCAACAACCAGCACAGTAGGGGTTGCTCCCATTGCAGCGATATCAGCCAAATTAGACGCAACGGATTTGAAACCCAGATCAAATCCCGTTGACCATTCGAGCTTGAAGTCGTGGTTTTCAACCAGAGTGTCAGTTGCAACTAAAAATGAATCGGTGGCGGAAACCACCGCTGCGTCATCGCCTGAACCTACGATGGCATGCTCACCTGGTTTTAGCCTTGCGACGGTGCGCTTTAGGCTCTCGATTTCGCCTAGCTCGGCAAGACTTAGATCATCCACAAATCAAAGGTAGCCTTATTTCAGATGAGAAAAAGACACCTGCAAACTTACCTTTTGGCCTTTGCCCTGGTTTTTCTAACCGGCTGCGCCCCCATGGTCACACTCGAGCCTGCCGAGGATGCCAATAACGCTGAGTGTGCGGAGATTATTGTTCGCCTGCCGGATGAACTAGCAGGAGAGCCAAAGCGTCGCGTAAACGCCCAGTCCACAGCAGCCTGGGGTGAGCCAGTGTCCGTGATCTTGCGCTGCGGCCTAGAACCGGTTGAAGTCTCAGCCCTTCCTTGCGTTAGCGCGGGAGACATTGACTGGCTTGTAGATGATGCCAACGCACCGAATTTTAGATTTATCAGCTACGCAAGATTTCCCGCCACCGAGGTAATTATTGACTCGACCAAGTTAGCTGGCGTCACAGTGCTGGAGCAGTTGAGCTCAACAATTGGGATTCTGCCGGCCGCTAAGCGCTGCACGGAAATTACTAACTAGTTATCTAGCGCCAGTTCGATTAGCTCCGAAACCAGCTGCGTAAAGCTCAATCCGGATTCGCTAAAGCAGCGCGGGAACATTGAAATCGAAGTAAAACCAGGCATGGTGTTGATTTCATTCAACATAAATCCATCCTTGGTCAAAAAGAAGTCCACCCGGGCAAGGCCTTGGCAGCCAAGTGCGCGGAAGGCCTTTTTAGCTAGCTGCTGCATTTGCTTTAATTCCTGATCAGAAATTTCTGCAGGGCAGGTGAGCTTGGCTGCATTGGAATCCACATACTTAGCTTCGAAGTCGTAGAACTCTCGACCGGTGACAACAATTTCGCCAGCTACTGAAACTCGCTCTGGCTCGTCGCCTTTTCCTTCCAGCACCGCGCATTCAATCTCTCGTCCAACCACTCCAACTTCAACTATCACCTTGTCATCGTGGGTCAAAGCCTCGGCAACAGCGTCAGCTAATTTGTCTGCGCTTTTTACTTTTGTAATTCCAACCGATGAGCCGGCCCGGGCTGGCTTTACAAAAACCGGCAGCTTAAGCTCAGACAGCTTTTCCAGTGCGGACTCTGGGTCATTGACCATTTGCTTTGCAGTGACAACTTTGAAATCCGGGGTAGGGATGCCGGCTGCCTTGAAAAGTGTCTTGCTGAACTCTTTGTCCATGGCAACGCTGGATGCTAGTACTCCATTTCCAACGTATGGAATTCCTGCAATCTCTAGGTAGCCCTGGATGGTTCCATCTTCACCGAACTGGCCGTGCAACACTGGAAACACAACATCAATAACACCAAGGCTTGATTGCTTGCCAGCTTTATCAACTTCGAAGATTTCTCTTGATCCATCGAGTGCGAAGCGGATCGTTTCGCCCTTTGACGTGACGGTCTTTAGTCCCTCGGATAGGCCAAGCTTTTTAGGATCGACCTCGTAAGGAACAAATTCGCCTTCCTTGGTTATTCCAACTGGGATTACCTCATACTTTGAAGAATCGATTGCGCCAATGACTCCACCGGCGGATGCAACAGAGATTGAGTGCTCGTTTGATTTACCACCGAATAAAACTGCAACGCGAATCTTTTTGGACATCACTCCCCCTGCGGTTCTTCGGTTTCGTGGGTTAGGTGTGGGGCAATGTCTTTCGGGCTCATTCTTCCCTCAATCACCGCTTCCACCTGCTCAACAATAGGCATCGAGATACCCTTGGCTCGAGCTAGCTCCAAGATAGTCGAAACCGAGGCAAGACCCTCGGCAGTTTGAGATAAGCGAGCCAGAACCTCGCGTTTGGAGTAACCCTTGCCCAGCATCTCTCCAGCCTTGTGGTTTCGAGATAACGGAGATTCGCTAGTTGCAATCAGGTCGCCAAGGCCAGCTAAACCAACCATTGTCTTGGGCTTTGCCCCAAAAGCTACGGCAAAGCGAGAAATCTCAGAAACACCGCGGGTCATAATCGATGCTTTGGTGTTTTGTCCGTAGCCAACACCGTTGACGATGCCGATTGCAACCGCAATCAGGTTCTTCAAGATTCCACCGAATTCAGTTCCAATTACATCGGTATTGGTAAAGGTGGTGAAGTATGAATTGCTTGAAGCCGAAGCTACTTGCTTGGCTGATTCCAACGATTCGGAAGCTGCAACCGATGCTGCTGGCTGCTCGGCTGCAATTTCAGCTGCCAAGTTAGGGCCCGATACCACAACAATTCTTGAGGCAGCAATGCCACATTCGATCATCACCTGGCTCATTCGAAGTCCGGTGTCTTTTTCAACACCCTTCATCAAACTCACAACTAAAGCATCGGAGGGGATCAAATTACCCCATTCCGTTAGGTTCTCACGCAGGTTCTGTGAAGGAACGGAGAGATAGACCTGGGTGGCACCAGCTAATACTTCAGCTACATCCGAGGATGCAGTAAGGCCTAGTGGCAGATCAACACCTGGTAAGTAATCGCCATTTCGGTGAGCTGAATTTATTTCATCGGCAATTTCTTTTCGCCTCGACCAAAGCGAAACTTCCGCTCCGCCGTCAGCTAGCACTTTGGCAAAGGTTGTACCCCAGCTACCTGCTCCAATGACGGCGAGCTTGCTCAATTAGATTCTTCCTTTTGAGCTTTCTTTATGAAGTTTCCTGTGGTGGATTGACCTGCGGCAACTGGATCCCAGCGACGGTCGGGGGCTTTTTCGCCCCTTAGCTGCTCTACCAACTTCGTGATAGCTGCCATGACAACCTCGGTTGCCTCCAGCACTTCGGCTGGAGTTGGGTTAGGTTTTCTAAATCTTGCAAGATCAATTTCATCGCCAACTAGCACGGTGACTTTTTTCCAGAAACCTGGACGAAACTTGCTCGAATAACGTGCCATGATTTTTTCGCTTCCCCACTGCCCCACTGGATAAACCGGCACTCCACTATCAAGGGCAAGCCTTATAGCTCCGGTCTTTCCACGCATCGGCCAGGAATCAGGATCACGGGTCAAAGTTCCTTCTGGAAAAACGCAGACCGAATGACCGGCTTTTAGGTATGCGTGAGCGGCCCTTAGCGAATCATCATTTCGCTGTCCTCCAGTTCTGAAAACCGGAATCTGACCTGCGGCCAACAGTATTTTTCCAACCAGGGGAATACTAAAAAGTTTCTCTTTAGTCAAAAAATGAGGAGCACGCTTGGTCTTTACGTAGATAAAGTAAGCAACCGCCAAAGCATCGATGTTGGTAGCGTGATTTGGGGCCAAAATGTAGGCGCCGGATTTTGGCAGCTTGTCGAGGTTGATAACTTCAACTTTGAATAGCAGTCTTACCAGTGGAGCCAAAATCCCAGCGACAATTCGAACTGCCAGTGTCATCTCGTTTGACGAGATTTTTGGCATCGGTATTGCTTTAGGTATTCTCGCCATTGCTACTCAGAATAACTAAAGTCGGCCCCAAGATTACCTAGCTTGTCCAAGAAGTGCTCGTAACCTCTTGAGATCAGCTGAACATTGCTCACGTTTGAGGTTCCCTTGGCTGCCAAGGCAGCAACCATGTGACTAAAGCCGCCGCGAAGATCTGGAACCTCGATGTCAGCACCAGTTAGATTTGTCGGCCCTGAGATAACCGCTGAGTGATAGAAGTTTCGCTGGCCAAAGCGGCAAGGGTTTCCTCCCAAGCATTCACGGTAAATCTGAATCTGGGCGCCCATCTTCACCAGTGCATCGGTAAAACCAAACCGGTTTTCGTAAACTGTCTCGTGAACAATCGATAGGCCTTTGGCCTGGGTTAGCGCAACAACTAGAGGTTGCTGCCAGTCGGTCATAAATCCTGGGTGAACATCGGTTTCAATAACTACTGGGTGCAGATCAGCACCTGCCTGATAGAAGCGAATGCCGTCATCCTCGATGTCAAAGGCACCGCCAACTTTTCTAAACACGTTTAGGAAAGTTGTCATTTCAAGCTGCTTGGCTCCCCCAACAAAAATGTTTCCGCCGGTAGTTAGAGCAGCAGCTGCCCAAGATGCAGCTTCGTTGCGATCAAAGAGTGCGCGTTGGGTGTATCCGTTCAAGGTTTCAACACCTTCGATGCGAATTACTCGGTCAGTGTCAACAGAGATTATGGCACCCATCTTCTGCAAGATGGCAATTAGGTCCATGATCTCTGGCTCAATTGCAGCTCCAGAAAGCTCGGTGATTCCCTTGGCTCGAACGGAGGTTAGAAGTACCTGCTCGGTTGCTCCAACGCTCGGATAAGGAAGTGTGACTTTGGCTCCATGCAGACCATTTGGTGCACTCATCCTGGTGCCGTTTGGGCTCTTTTCAATAACTGCACCGAAGTTGCGAAGCACATCTAGGTGGAAGTCAACCGGCCTATCGCCAATGTGGCAACCGCCCAAATCTGGAATAAAGGCTTCACCCAGCTGGTGAAGCAGCGGTCCGCAGAAAAGAATTGGGATTCTAGAAGATCCGGCATGGGCATCGATATCGACCATGCGAGCTTGCTTGACCCCGCGAGGGTCAAGCTTCATGTCTCCGTTGTCTGCAAAGTCAATTGTCACTCCGTGAAGCTCTAGCAGGCGGGAGACAACTTCCACGTCACTGATCTTTGGAACATCTTTAAGAACTGAAGGTGTATCTGCAAGCAGCGCAGCAACCATGGCTTTGGTGACTAGGTTTTTTGCACCCTTAAGATCAACGCGACCGTTTAGCGGCTTGCCGCCGTTTACTTTGATTTGACTCATTAGATTCCCTTAGCTGGAAGCGTCTGGGGTCTCCAAGACTCGCGGTTTGATTCAAAGGCGGTAATGGCTGGCTCATCTCTTAGGGTTAGTCCGATATCGTCTAGTCCCTCCATCAAACGCCACTTGGTATAGGGGTCGATTTCAAAGCTGAGCGTCATCTCACCCAAAGATAGTGT
>CAZKQH010000060.1:0-7421 GCA_964554845.1 uncultured Rhodoluna sp.
GAGCGCCTGGTTGTGGTCCAGGATGTCGCGGGTTCAAGTCCCGTTACTCACCCCAAGTTGAAAATCAAAAACCTTTTCTTAAACTAGCTACCCTTATCTAATGACTTCCTTTATCGCCTCCCCCGAGGTAGCAAACGCTCTTGCAACAGGTAAGCCAGTTGTTGCCCTTGAAAGCACCATAATTTCACATGGCCTTCCAAGGCCAAGAAATCTTGAAGCTGCCAAAGAATTTGAACACATTCTTCGCTCTAAGGGCGTTGTGCCAGCAACAATTGCAATTCTTGATGGGGTGCCAAGAATTGGGTTAGATGATGAAGGCATAAATCGCATAGCAAACGAGGACCTTGCTAAAGCTAGCGTTCGAGATATACCAATCCTTGCTGCAAGAAAAGAATCTGGAGCGACCACCGTTGCTGCAACCGCCCACCTAGCCTCGCTAGCTGGAATTCGGGTCTTCGCAACGGGCGGCCTTGGCGGAGTGCACCGCGGCGCAGTTGAAACATTTGATGAGTCAGCTGACCTATCCACACTCGCAGTGACCCCAATTACGGTGGTTTCAGCCGGAGTGAAGTCGGTTCTCGACATACCGGCAACTCTTGAGCGACTGGAGACTTTAAGCGTTCCAGTAATTGGATACAAGACCAAAGAGTTTCCGGCGTTTTGGCTAACTCGCTCTGGATTCACACTCGATTGGTCTTTGGATTCAGCGCAGCAGGTTGCTCTAGCGATGAAAGCTCAGGATCTGCTTGGCCATGGGCAAGGAATGGTTGTTGCAAACCCAATTCCAATTGAGAAGCAATGGGATCCGATCGAGCACGATCGCGTGCTTGCAATCGCTTTTGAAGCGGCCAAGAATGCCGGCGTCACCGGCAAGGCTGTCACCCCATTCCTGCTTAGCTTTATCGTCGAAGAGTCCAAGGGTAAATCGCTTGAAGTAAACCTTGATCTAGCTCGCAACAACGTTTCTGTCGCTGCCGATATTGCTAAGGCCTGGGCGGAGCTCAAGTGAGCAAGATTCTGGTAATTGGAGATGTCATCGAAGATGTCATCGTTATTCCAGAATCTGAAATCCGGCCAAACACAGACACCAATTCAACAATTTACAAATCAATGGGGGGCCAAGCAGCAAACGTCGCCTCTTGGCTTGCCTACCTTGGGATTCAAACTCGATTTGTTGGGTGCGTTGGACTAACCGATGTTCGTAAGCTTGATTCGGAGCTTGGGCAGCACGGAATCGAGACTGCCCTTCAGTCGAGTGCAAAACCTACTGGCTCGTTGGTAGTTCTAGTCCAGGACCAATCACGCTCCATGCTCACTGACCGCGGCGCAAATCTGGATTTAGACCTACTTGCCATTGACCCGACGGGTTTCTCGGTTGTATACCTCTCTGGCTATTCGCTTCTGGGAAGAAGTGTTGAGGAAGTTAGAGACTTCGCCGCGAGGGTGAGACAGGCCGGAGCACTATTGGCAATCGATCCTGGTTCCTATGGATTCATTAAGGACCATGGGGTTGATGAGTTCAAAAAACTCATTTCTGAGGCTAATCTAGCTTTTCCGAACTTCGAAGAGGACCAGCTACTTGAACTATCAGGACGCGTTGAATTGAATGTTGTGACCAAGGGGCAAAACGGGGCTGAGGCGCATTGGGCAGATGGAAGAAGTGTGCGGGTTCAATCCCAAGCCACCGTGTCGAAGGACCCCACAGGAGCTGGGGATGCTTTCTGTGCGGGGTTCCTAGCCCGCCTAGTTGCCGAGCCAGGGGCCCAAAGGCTCTCCCCTGAAACAGTCCGGTTAGCCCTTGAATCGGGCGTTGAGGCCGGTTCTAAGGCCGTCCAGCTTGTGGGAGCTAGGCCTTCCTTCAACTCTTGAGTCTGGGTTTAGAGTTCTCCCCAGCCAAAAGCCCTAACCTTCAAGGAAACCTTCAAGTTATCCACAGGGTTATACACCTGCGGAAATAGCCCTAAATCGGGAAATTTAGAGCTCGTTGGCCCGCTGGATAACCAGCTCTCGGACCCTGGCAGCATCAGCCGAGCCAGCCATAGCCTTCATAACCGCACCAATAACAGCGCCGGCTGCCTGAAGCTTTCCTTCACGGATTTTTTCAAGCACATCAGGCTGTTCAGAAAGTACTTTGTCGATGGCGGCAAGAAGTGCGCCGTCATCGGAAACAACTTCCAGTCCGCGCTTGGCAACAATCTCTTCAGGATTACCCTCGCCTGCCAATACTCCCGTTAGAACTTCACGAGCTAGGCGGTCGGTTAGTTTTCCACTCTCAACTAAGGCTGCGATCTGAGCGACTTGTGTTGGGGTTATAGAAAGTTCAGCAATGTCTTTCTCTTCGCTGTTAGCAATTCGGGCAAGTTCTCCGGTCCACCACTTTCTAGCGGCCTGCGGCTTGGCTCCAGCTTTGACAGTGTCGTCGATTTCATCCAACAAATCTGAATTCACAACATCGCGGAATTCAAGATCGCTAAAGCCCCAAAGCTCTTGCAGACGCTTTCGTCGAATAGCAGGCTTTTCAGGAAGTGTTGCACGTAGCTGCTCAATCCACTCCTTGGAAGGCTGGATTGGAACCAGGTCGGGCTCAGGGAAGTATCGGTAGTCATCTGCGTCAGATTTTGGTCGACCTGAAGAAGTTGCCCCACGGTCTTCGTGCCAGTGACGAGTTTCCTGAATGATTGCTGTTCCCTGGGATAGCAAGTGTGCCTGGCGCTGAATTTCGTATTTGACTGCGCGCTCAATACTGCGCAACGAGTTGACGTTCTTGGTCTCGGTTCGAGTGCCGAGTTTTTCTTGACCCTTTGGGCGAATGGAAACGTTGGCGTCACATCGCACGTTGCCGCGCTCCATGCGAGCATCGGAAACGCCAAGATTTTTGACAATCTCGCGAATTGAGCGAACGTAGGCAGCAGCTAGTTCAGGTGCTGCATCGCCTGCGCCATAAATCGGCTTGGTCACAATTTCAACGAGTGGAACACCGGCGCGGTTGAAATCAACCAGGGAAAATTCCGCACCCTGGATACGGCCAGTTGAGCCTCCAACGTGGGTTAGCTTGCCGGCGTCTTCTTCCATGTGGGCTCGCTCAATGGCAACCGTGAAGACCTTGCCCGATGGAACCTCGATGTCGATGCTTCCCTCAAAAGCAATTGGCTCGTCGTACTGTGAAGTCTGGAAGTTTTTGGCCAGATCTGGATAGAAGTAGTTCTTCCTGGCAAATCGACCGGTTGCGGCAATCTCACAGTCGAGTGCTAGCCCAATCTTGATTGAATTCTCAATGGCCTTACCATTTACCGCAGGCATTGCTCCAGGAAATCCTAGACAGTTTGGGCACACGTTGGTGTTTGGCTCATCACCGAAAACGTTTGCGCAACCGCAGAACATCTTGGTGTTGGTGTTTAGTTCGACGTGGACCTCGAGTCCAATAACAACTTCGTAAGCTTCGAGTGCCTTCTGGTAGTCCATTAGCTGATCTTTAGCCATTAGTTCACCTCGAGCTTCGGTGCGAAATCCAACATGGACTTTGACCACTTGTTTTCGAGGAGTTTTTCAAGAACTGCTCCGACTTTGTAAAGTCTCGCATCTTGTCTTGCTGGAGCTAAGAACTGAGCACCAACTGGAAGATTATCTTCGCTGGCAAGTCCAACTGGAAGACTCATTCCTGGAATTCCAGCTAGGTTGGCCGGAATTGTTGCGATGTCGTTTAGATACATAGCCAGCGGATCTTCTTGCTTTTCTCCAAGCAGAAAAGCGGTGGTTGGTGCAGTTGGCGAAACTAGCACATCGGCCTTTTCAAATGCCTTGGCAAGATCAGCCTGAATTAGAGTTCTTACTTTTTGAGCGCTTCCGTAATAGGCGTCGTAGTAGCCAGAAGAAAGTGCGTAGGTACCGAGGATGATTCTTCGCTTAACTTCTGCGCCGAAACCCACCTCACGGGTTGCAGCCATTACTTTTTCGACTGTCGCTGCACCCTCTGGCATAACCCGCAATCCAAAGCGAACCGAGTCAAAGCGAGCCAGGTTTGAAGATGCCTCAGCTGGCTGAATCAGGTAGTAGGCAGCGATTGCGTATTGAAAACTTGGGCAGGAAACTTCAACAATTTCGGCGCCTGCTGCAACCAGCAGGTCCAGAGCTTGCTGGAATCGCTCAGATACCCCGGCTTGGAAGCCTTCACCGGTAAGTTCCTTGATGATTCCGATCTTTAGTCCCTTGACCGAATCGTTTTTAGCAGCTTCAGTCATTGAGCCAAGGGATTCTGGGAGCGAGGTGGCATCCATCTGATCGTGGCCAGCTATGGCATCTTGCAACATGGCAGCGTCCATCACGTTTCTGGTGACGGGACCAACTTGATCCAATGAAGAGCCCAGTGCAATAAGTCCGTATCTAGAAACTGCTCCGTAGGTTGGCTTGACCCCAACGGTTCCAGTGACCGCTGCTGGAAAACGAATGGATCCTCCGGTGTCGGAGCCCAAAGCTAATGGTGCCTGCATGGAGGCAACGGCTGAAGAGGATCCTCCTCCTGAACCTCCAGACGTTCGAGCAAGGTCCCAAGGATTCAGCGAGGGACCATATGCCGAGTTCTCAGTTGAGGAACCCATAGCAAACTCGTCAAGGTTGGTTTTTCCAAGAATTGGCATTCGGTGGGAAAGAATCTTCTCAACCACTGTGGCGTTATAGGGAGGTATCCAGCCCTTTAGGATCTTTGATCCGGCGGTAGTTTCAATTCCGATTGTGGTGAGGTTGTCTTTGACTGCAATTGGCACACCTGCGAGCGCCGAAAGCTTCTCGCCTTTGGCACGAAGCTCGTCAACTGCTCTAGCTTGAGATAGGGCACGCTCGTGAGTGACGGTTAGGTAGCTGTTGAGCTTGGGGTTTAGCTTGTCGATGTTATCTAGCTGAGCTTTAGTTAGCTCAACCGAGGAGATTTCCTTGGAGGCAAGCATCGAAGCTAGCTCATGGGCAGACTTATTTAGAAATGACATCTTTTTCTCTAGTCCTCATCCAAAATGGCTGAGACTTTGAAGCGACCGGATTCGCTCTCAGCGGCTCCGGATAGAGCCTGGGCTTGAGTCAACGAAGGCTTGACAACATCCTCACGGAAAACATTGGCCATAGGAATTGGGTGGCTGGTGGCGACAATTTCATCGCTGACTGCGGCCTTTACAGTGGCAACCGATTCCACGATCAAAGCCAGCTGACTGGCAAATTGGGCCACCTCAGCCTCGCTCACCTCAATACGGGCAAGGCCAGCTAGGTGCCTAACCAGCTCGGGGGTGATTTCAGACATGGAAACCTTCGGTTTAGAGAAACTCTGGATTGGAGGGGTTTTGGCCCCAGCTGGCCCATTCTAGCAACAAAGAAATTGCTTGATTCTGGGGAGAAATACCCTACTAAAGTAGGTATCTAGGTAGTAAACCCCTATCCCCCTATAAAAAGGTCAATACCCGTGGATAATTCAGAATTTCAGCTCGTCTTTAGAGGCTACGACAAGGACGAGGTTGACGCAGCTGTCTCCGCCATGCGCGAAGAGCTGGATCACGTTCGCGATTACAACTACAAAGCCGCCAGCGAGGTTGAGTTTCTAAAGTCGGAGATTGCGAGTCTAAAGCAGCGACTAAAGCGCGATGCTGGAACTGGATACGCGGAACTTGGTGCCCAGTTCGAGCAGACCCTTCGCGTTGCTGAAGAGCAGGCTAGAAAACTCATGACTGACGCCGGTCAAGACGCTCTTCGCGTTCGCGAGACTGCAAAAGCCGAGGCTGAGCAACTGACTCGTAAAGCTGAAGCCGCCGTACAGAAAATGCTTTCCGATGCGGAGTCGAAAGCCAAAGAAATTCGCCTTGATGCCGAACGCACCAGTGCGGAGATACTAGCTCAGGCTAAGACTCAAGAGGCGGACGCTACCGAGAAAATTGTTCACGCTCAGCGCGAAGCATCAGCCATCCGCTCAGAGGGTGAAAGATACGCTGCAGAACTTCGTGCCTCAGTTCACCGCGAGACTGAAGAAGCACGTGCTCTTGCTACCGAACTTGCCCAGCGCACAGCACAATCCCGTGTCGAACTTGAGGCGGAGCTAAAGGCCAAGCGCGACGAAGGAGAGCAAGAGGCTCTAAGAATTTACGAATCTGCCGTCAAGCAGGCTCAGCAGGCAACCGAAGAAGCCAACAAGGCTGTTGCGGAAGCTTCTAGACTCGCTGCCGAACTCAACGCGGAAGCTGAAAGAACACTTCGCGACGCCAAGGTAACAGCAGCAAACGTGACCGAAGATGCACAGCGAAACGCTGGAAACTTGATCAACCAGTCAAGACGTCGTGCCGAACTTCTAGCTCGCAAGGCCGAAGCTTTCGCAAACGCGGTAATCGTCGACGGACAGGAAAGACTCGCTCGATGGGAGTCAGAGGCTAACGAAATAGAAGACTTCCTGAACACCTTGAAGTCTTTGATGTCCACAGAGTCAATGGTGGCAGCCGACGAAACCCTAGCTCAGAGCGAGCTTGAGGGATCTTCGCCTTCAATCACCGATGGCTTTGAGACCAATGTTGACTACTCTGAGCCTCGCGCTGGCTCCTACGATGCAATCGAAGTTGAGTCCTATGAGGACAAGAAATACTAGTTCGCTAGCCTCTTCGTAAACTCAGCTTCATCAATTACCTCTACGCCTAGCGCTTCTGCCTTGGCAAGCTTGGACCCGGCGGCAGATCCTGCAACCACAAATGCGGTGTTTTTAGATACCGAAGAAGCAGCCTTTCCCCCACGCGAAATAATGGCTTCTTCCGCCTGCTCGCGAGTAAGTTCCAAAAGAGTTCCGGTCACAACTATGCTCATGCCCTGAAATGGGCCCGAGTCGGATGCTGAAATATCCTGGGTGAAATTAACTCCGGCCTTCTTCCAAGCTTGAACTATGTCCTTGTGCCAATCCACTGAAATCCACTCTTTGATGGTTGCTGCAACTACCGACCCGACTCCATCCACTTTGGCAAGCTCCTGCTCAGAGGCCGCAAAGATTTTTTCTATCGAACCGAAGGAGTTCATGAGTGATCTTGCTGCTACCGGACCCACGTGCCGAATAGAAAGAGAAACTAGAACCCGCCAAGCGGGCTGAGATTTAGCTTTTTCAAGTTCCTCTAAAAGTTTGGTTGCAACCGTTGCCGGCGAGCCGTCTTTTTTCCTGAAGTACTCCACAACTTTTTGCTTTCCAGCCTCGTCAAGTTTGGCAACTCCGGTGTCGGCGTCAACAACCATTGACTTGATTGGAAGTAAGTCATCAAGTTTCAGAGTGAAAAGGTCAGCTTCAGATTTGACCGGTGGAACCTTCGGCTCCAGTGGCTGAGTTAGTGCAACGGCTGTTACAAATCCCAGAGCCTCGATATCCAACGCAGAACGCGAACCGATGTAAGCAATTCGCTCACGAAGTTGGGCTGGGC
>CAZKQH010000061.1:0-7105 GCA_964554845.1 uncultured Rhodoluna sp.
TCAGTCCTGGCTTGGCCCAAGAGATTTTGTGCCTGCGGTAAATGCTTTCTAGAAGCGTGAAATCTGATGCGTAGGCAAGGGCTGCCTGGTGCAGGGTCTGAGACGCTGGCAAGGTTCCAATGGACTTTAGCCAAACTGCTTGGTGGGCTACCGCTTCACCTTTTACTTCAAAGTAAATCGGCGATTGAACATGCCGTAAATCGAACGGCCGAGCTTTAGCCCAATACTGTGCAACTGGATGTGGGATTGCTCCGAGAACTTCGGCAGCCGAAGGTAGATCCTCTGGTTGAGTTATTCCTTCTGGCATTTTTTCGTGATGTGTTAGCCCTGGGTTTTCAGACTGAAAGGAGGCAATCATGGAAAAGATTGGCTCTCCTTTTTGATAAGCCTGAACTCTCCTTGTTGAGAAAGATCTTCCGTCTCTTAGACGGTCCACTGAAAAGGTAATTGGAAGATCTATATCCCCTGGTCGCAAAAAATAACCGTGCAGGGAATGAAGCACGCGCTCGGAGTCTACGGTTCTAGTTGCTGCTACATGGCATTGCGCGAGCACTTGACCGCCGAATACTCGGCCGTGGGGCATCCACTGTGATGGGCCAATGAAAATATCCTCTTTCGTTCTCGCTCCGCCGGCATCTTTGATATCCAGAGCAAATATCAAATCGGCTAGAGGATCTTCGGGTGGCTGCACCTTGCTCACTGAAATCGGTGTCCTAACTTGAGGGGATAGCTTTCAGGGGTAAGTTTAGTTCTCTAATGAAAAACACCTTCCAGCTTCTCGATGAGCAAACGGCTCTGGACCTAAAGTCCTACCTAACCAGGGCTAAGAAGATGGACCAGAAGGGCACTGTTCGCCTGAGAGCATTTGGAACTTTACTAACCGCCTACGTTGCGCCGCTGTTTCCGGCTGCAATTTTGGATGATGGACCCACAGTGCTAGGTCTTCGCACCATGGAGCTAAAGTCCGAAGCGGAGATCAACATCTTGGTTCCGATCCAGGCCGTTTTGGATCGCATCGCTTTTGAGCTTGAAAAGCCGGCTACTGAAGAACGCTTTGTTTTTGAAATGGCCTCTACCGAGCGAGTTCCCTGGGCTGGAGTATCACCTCCTAGAACCGGTTGGGTTGAAGCTGGAGTGCTTCGCGAAGAACTGCTAACCAGCACTGCGAAAAAGGGAATCACTGAAGTAGCCGAAACAATTCCGGAGTCAGTTGGGGGACCGATTGCCGCTCGAATTCGCGCCGAAGTTTGGGGCAGGGCTATCGATGTTGAATCCAAGGTTCCAGCAGGCGCCGCATTCGCTGCAGCAGGACTTGGGTTTTTAGTCAAAGACCAAGACGTGCCAATTTTTCATTCCCAGGGTTGGGTAAGGCTTTCAACTGAGTTTGGCCACGTGCTTTCTAAAGAAGCAAAGCACTTCTAATCGTCGAAGCTGTTTAGCATCGCGGTAGCAGCACGGTCTAGGTATCCCCAGAGCTCGGCTTGGTGCATGGGGGCAAGCGCAAGAGAGTCAACCGCGGCCTTCATGTGCAAAAGCCAACGTTCTCTCGCCAGTGGGTTTATCTTGAAAGGCGAGTGCCTCATGCGAAGTCTTGGGTGGCCACGCGTTTCTTGGTAGGTGGTTGGACCTCCCCAATACTGCTCAAGAAACATCCTTAGTCTTTCGGCAGCTGGACCCAAGTCATCTTCTGGATACATCGGCCGCAACACATCATCAGTTGCCACGCCTTCATAAAACTTGTCAGTTAGTTTCTTGAAAGTAGCACTGCCGCCGATGAGCTCAAAGAAGTTCCCACCAACACGTTCACCGGACAAACCTTTGATGCGCACGGTTTCTACCCGTGCTGCGTCTTCAAACTCTTCAGTCATCTGCTTGTTTGTCTAACTTTTCTTGTCAGTGCTTTGGGCATTCAATGCTCGCTGTACGTTCGCGAGGTTTTCGACAATTATTCGCTTGAGCGCAGGCTTGGAAGCAAGCTCAGGATTTTTCAAGAACTGCTCGGTTTGATTCGCAAGAGATTCGTTCACAAGGGCAAGTGGATAAAGGTTTACCAGCAAGTACTCAGCCATGTGGTAGCTCTTGTTTTCCCAGATCGAAATCACCTTCGAGAAGTACTGATCTACAAATGGCTCAAGCACGGATGTATCCATAACTCGACCAAAGGCCAAGCTGGCTGAATTTACCAGTGCGTTGCTCATCTGGTCGGTGTCAACAAGTTTGTCGAATATTTCTTGCTTGGATTTTAGCTCTGGCATTGCCGCTATTGCTGCCGCATGTGCTTTTTGGCCATTTGCAGTGTTGTCAGCCTCAAGCTCAACGTCGATGCGTTCCTTAGTGACTTTTCCTCCAACTGAAAGAGCAGTCAATAGATCCCAACGAAGATCGGTATCTATTTCGAGGCCATCCATTTGAGCCTTGCCACTTAGTAAATCGGCAACTGTTGTTAGCTGCTTATCGCTTCTTGCAAACTGGGCAAAGAACTTCACGAACTGCAGCTGAGCATCGGAACCGGCCTGGGCATTCTGAGCGAGTTTCCATAATCCGTCCGCAACTTTCAGCTGGGATTCCAATCTGTTCTCTGGCGCAACATACAAATTCGCAACCGTTAGTAGCTGTCGAAGGCACGTCATCATCGTGGTGGAGTCGGTTTCATCAGCGATGTGAGAAAGCACCAAATCGATAAATGCCCGTCCTGATTTTTCTCCGTCCCTGGTTGCATCCCATGCTGATCCCCAAACCAGGGCACGTGCCAATGGATCTTCAATGCTGGATAGCTTTGCCAAAGCAGTTGCCCAAGAGGTCTCGTCAAGTCTGATCTTTGCGTAAGTCAGATCATCATCATTTAGCAAAATAAGGTCGGGGCGCTTTTTGCCCGCTAGTTCAGGAACTACGGTCTTTGCGCCTTGAACATCTAGTTCCACTCTTTCAGTGCGGACTAGCTTGCCTGCAACCTCGTTGTAACAGCCAACTGCGAGACGATGTGGCCTTAGGTACGGGTAGTCGGCAATGGCGGACTGCTGAATTGAGAAGGAAGCAATTGTTCCATCTTTTTCTTCAATTTCTGCCCGAAGCAGATTTACTCCTGCAGTTTCCAGCCACAACTTGGACCACTCGGATAACTCCCTACCGCTTTCAGCCTCGAGTTCTTTGAGCAGATCTGAAAGTTCGGTGTTTTGGTATGCGTGCTTTTTGAAGTAAGAGGAGACTCCTCGCATGAATGGCTCTTGTCCCACCCAAGCAACAAGCTGTCTTAGGACAGATGCTCCCTTGGCATAAGTGATGCCATCGAAATTCACCTGCACATCTTCAAGGTCATTGATTTCGGCAACAATCGGATGAGTGGAAGGCAACTGATCCTGACGATATGCCCAAGATTTTTCTAGAGATGCGAAGGTGGCCCAGGCACCATGCCACTCGGTGGCTTCCTGGGTTGCCAGTGTTGAAGCGTATTCGGCAAAGGATTCATTTAGCCAAAGGTCGTTCCACCAGCGCATTGTCACTAGGTCTCCAAACCACATGTGGGCTAATTCGTGCAAGATGGTTACCACCCGCCGTTCACGGGTAGCGTCGGTGACCTTGGATCTAAAGACGTAGGTTTCGGTGAAGGTGACCGCTCCAGCGTTTTCCATAGCACCTGCGTTGAATTCAGGAACAAAGAGCTGGTCGTACTTCTCAAATGGGTAGGGAACCCCAAACTGAGATTCAAAGAAAACGAATCCCTGCTTGGTCTTATCAAATATGTATTCGGCATCTAAGTGCTCAAACAGTGACTTTCGGCAAAACACTCCAAGCGGAACCACTTTGCCAGAGCTTGAGACAAGCTCGTCGTTGACCTCAACGTAAGGACCAGCCACAAGTGCAGTGATGTAACTAGAAATACTCGGGGTCGGTTCGAAGTTCCAAACAGAGACTCCCTCGCGAAGCTCATGCGGTTCTGGGGTCGGGGAGTTAGAAATAACCTTCCAGTAGCTAGGGGCAGTGATGTTGAAAGAAAAGGTGGCTTTTAGATCTGGCTGCTCAAAGACTGCAAACATTCTTCTAGAGTCAGGCACCTCAAACTGTGTATAAAGGTAAACCTCTTGATCGACAGGATCTACAAAGCGGTGCAGACCCTCACCGGTATTGGTGTATTTACCCTGGGCCACAACAACTAGTTCGTTCTCTTTTTCCAAAGTTGGAAGCTGGATGCGGATACCATCTGAAACTTCGGCCGGCTGAAGTACCTTGCCATTTAGTACCACCGAGTGAACCGCACCGGTTATGGCATCAATAAATGTTGATGAGCCCTCTTTTGCACTGAAGCGCACCCTGGTGGTTGAGCCAAAAAGCTCAGCTCCTTGGGTTAGATCAATCTCGACTGAATAGCTTTGAACGCTAACGATGCTCGCACGCTCGATAGCTTCTTTTCTTGTGAGGTTTTCTCCGGGCACGAGGGGTGACCTTTCTGGCTGGTATTGCTACAAAGCCTAACTGGGAGCCCGAGTCTGTGAAACAATGACCATGTGATTGAACCACTGCTGGCTCTAGGGGGCTCCACCGAAACGGCGTCGACGCTAGCTGAAATCGGCGCGCTTCTGCTAGGGCTTGGAATCATCGCGTTCGTAGCAGCAAGGATTCGCTTTTCAGTTGTACCTATCTATCTGCTCGTTGGCTTAGTTGTTGGCCAGGGTGGCTTTGGACTTATCAGCTTGAGTGAAGACTTTCTAGATATCGGTGCACAAATTGGCGCAATTTTGTTGCTACTACTACTTGGGCTCGAGCACTCCGCACCTGATCTTGCCAAAGCCTTCAAGGAAAGAAAATCGGCTGGCTTTTTTGATGTGGCAGTGAACTTTATTCCCGGCGCTGCTCTGGCGCTTTTGTTTGGCTGGGGACCGCTTGCCGCACTTGCTCTTGGCGGAATCAGTTACGTCTCATCTTCTGGAATCGCATCAGAACTGATACGTGAATCCGGCTGGAGGCGCTCTGAACTTTCAAAACGTATCGTGACAATTTTGGTATTTGAAGACTTAGCTCTTGCTCCGTACCTGCCACTTCTTACCTCGCTCGTGCTTGGTCTTTCGGCTCTGACAGGTTTGATCTCGGTATCGTTTGCTTTGATTATCACCGGAATCATTTTGATAATTTCCTACCGAGGCACTGCTCAGTGGTCCAGAATCCTCAACCCTGACGTTCCAAGCGCACTACTGCTTACTGTTTTTGGCTCTGCGCTGCTAGCAGCTGGTGTTGCAGGCCTGGCAGGTTTTTCTGGAGCGGTAGCGGCATTTCTGGTTGGACTACTTCTAACTGGCGAAGTTGCCAACACTGTTCGAGGACGCCTGGGATCTCTTAGGGATCTGTTTGCTGCAATCTTCTTTTTATTCTTCGGTCTTTCAACAGATTTTGTGGACCTGATTGAAGTCTTTCCAGCCGTTGCAGTTCTGGTTTTGGTTGGAGTGGCGGGCAAGTTTGCCGTTGGTTGGTGGATTGCAAAAGATATGAACGATAAGTCCATGTGGATTAGGGCCGGAGCTTTTTTGACTCCGCGAGGTGAGTTTTCGATGGTGATTGCGGCTATCGCAGGACCGGTGGTTCTTTCGGTTAGCCTTCAGGCAATAACGTTAAGCTACGTATTTCTAACGGCGATTATTGGTTCATTGGTCATACGTTTTATTAGAAGCGGATTCGACAGGGAGATCAAATGAGAATTCACATCGCAACCGATCACGCCGGATTAGAAACTAGTCACTTTTTGATTGATTCGCTCACCGCAGAGGGCCACGAAGTTTTTGATCACGGACCAAAATCTTTTGATCCATTGGATGACTATCCAAGTTTTTGCATAAATGCGGCTCTCGCCGTGATTCACGATCAGCAAGCCGGTGTTCAGGCTTTGGGAGTTGTGCTCGGCGGATCAGGTAATGGAGAGCAAATGGCTGCCAACAAAGTTGCCGGAATTCGTGCAGCGCTGGTTTGGAACCAAGACACCGCGAAGCTAGCTAGATCGCACAATGATGCCAACGTTATTGCGGTTGGTGCAAGGCAACACTCCAAAGAAGAGGTACTTGAGCTAATCAAGACATTTATTGAAGAACCTTTCAGCGGTGATGAACGTCATTCAAGACGGATAGGCAAGATCGGAATCTTTGAGCAAACTGGTGAGATCTCCTAACAGCCATGCCAG
Source organism: uncultured Rhodoluna sp. (assembly GCA_964554845.1). Taxonomy (GTDB): domain Bacteria; phylum Actinomycetota; class Actinomycetes; order Actinomycetales; family Microbacteriaceae; genus Rhodoluna. Next base: position 6,164 of record CAZKQH010000061.1, read on the forward strand.
AGGGCCATTCCGTTCATCGCGTTGCTAACACCTTTAGAAACCAATACTTAGGTTCCAAGGTCAAGATAATTTCTCCCCAAGGAGGGTTTGAATCTGACGCAAAACTGGTGTCGGGACGAAAACTGATGGAATCTACCGCAGTGGGTAAGCAATTGTTTCTGGGATTTGATAACGGCCTTACGATTCGTATCCATCTCGGGATTTATGGAAAGTGGAACTTCTATCAAGTTCCAATTGCCAAGGCGCCAGATGTCTGGGGGCAGGTGCGGGCTCGCTTCGGAGTGAACACTGCTTCGGCCGATCTTCGAGGCCCAACCGTGTGTGAAGTAATTGATGAAGAAGGGGTAAATCTGATTCTAAAAAGGCTTGGTCCTGATCCATTAAATCCTGACCCGAATGGTTCGGAGGCTCTGAAGTTTGTTGCAAAAGTCAAAAACTCTAAGGTTCCGATTGGGGCAGCATTAATGAATCAGACAGTTATTAGCGGGATCGGAAACGTCTATCGCGCTGAGTTGTTGTTTCGCGCTGGGTTGAACCCAAAAACGCCGGGGGAGAAGATGAAAGAGAGCGCACTTATTGGAATCTGGGATGACGCCGTGAAGCTAATGAAGATAGGAGTCAAAACCGGCATGATGCTTACCCGCGATGATTACCTAAGTGGCCGGGTGTTGGTGAAAGATCGATACTTTGTTTATAAGCGCGAAGGTCTTGAATGCCGAGTGTGCAATAAGAAGGTAGCGATGGAGGAGTTTTTGGCTCGGAAGCTCTATTGGTGCCCCAAGTGCCAGAAGTGATTGGAGCGGGTGACGGGAATCGAACCCGCGCCATCAGTTTGGAAAACTGAGGCTCTACCATTGAGCTACACTCGCGAAAAAGCTGTTCGCTACCCCACTATTGTATGGGATAGACTGACCGAGGTTGTTTATGGAAATTTTTCCAAAA
>CAZKQH010000062.1:0-7062 GCA_964554845.1 uncultured Rhodoluna sp.
CTCGAATCTTGGACCCTCGCTACATCGCGAAGGACCACTACGAGACTGCAGTTCGTGTAAAGCAGATTCTGCAGAAGAACAAGGAACTTCAGGAAATCATCGCCATCTTGGGTGTTGAGGAACTTTCTGAAGAAGACAAGGTCACCGTGTCTAGAGCTCGTCGTATCCAGCAGTTCCTATCTCAGAACACATACATGGCTACCAAGTTCACCGGTGTTCCAGGATCAACCGTTCCACTGAAGGAAACCATCGAGGGCTTCTCAAAGATCGCATCTGGTGAATTCGACAACGTCGCCGAGCAGGCATTCTTCAACGTTGGAGGACTCGAAGATGTTCAGCGTCAGTGGGAAAAGATTCAGAAGGAATCCGGTAACTAACGTTGTCCGAAAAAAGCTTAAAAGTAGAACTAGTCTCCGCCGACTCGTCGGTTTGGTCGGGTGCCGCCAAAATGGTAGTCGCCAAAACCGTCGAGGGCGAGATTGGTCTATTGCCAGGACACGAACCTATGCTGGCAATTTTATCCAGCGGTGAAGTTCGAGTGACTTTGCCTGAAGGCGAAGTTATGAGATTCAGCGCCGAGGACGGCTTTCTAAGCGTTGAGCACGACGTAGTCACCGTGGTTGCTAGAAACGCTTCGCTGGTTTAGTACCCTCAACAAACTTCCAGCAAAATCTTCAGCAATAGCTTTACTTGTTCGAAACGCTGGAGTCATCAGCCGGTAGTGGCATGATGTCAACTTCAGTTTGCTTTGGCAACTCGATTACACCTTCAATCAAGCCAATTACTGCTCCGAACCAACCTTGGTCATTGATCATGATGTATCCAGGAACTAGCCACACTTCGCCGTTGGCATCCCAGACGCTCAGCAGAGCGCTTTCCGACTTAATAACCGTCAGCGTCACTGTTTCGGGCACGAACTCCTCGCCCGGCATTGGATCGATTGCAATTGATGAGTCCGCAGGAGCGGAATCGGAACTAGTCTCGCCGCCTTTCACGTAAGGGGCGGGTTCAGCAACCATCGGTGGCTGAAAGCGCTGGTAGAAGATACCTGAGGGCGAACCGCTCCATCTCCAGTCCGCCAAGCGATCAACTGCGGATAGAGCAGAGATTGTGTCAAAGGTCCCCATAGCTTCAGCTGCCACTGAGTGACCTCCTGCATAGCTGATCACGCCAGTTGAAGACCAGCCCAGGTACCACTCGACGTTGGTCGGTTGGCCATCGACGTACATAGAAGCCGATGCGCTTACGCCCCACTCCGAAGCATCGATGCGGATTTCAGATGCTGATACATCTAGACCTGTTGCATTGAATACCTCAAGTGCTTTAGCAGTTGCTTCTTCTTTTGTAGGCAGAAGTTCAGGAGTTGGCTTGAACTCAGTCCAGGCGGTGCAGTTTCCTGCAGCGTCAGTTTCCTCACATTTAGATTCAGGATATGCAATTGGGTTTGAGTAGTTCCAGGAGGCAGTTCCTGACCACCAGAGTGAGATCACTGGGTTTTTGCCGTCATAGCCCCATGGGTCATCTGACTGACCGAAGAAATAGCCCGGGTTGGTTTCTGCAAAGTCTGGGTATTTCTTGATTGTTCCTTCAACACCAAAGACAGCGGCCACATTGGCCAGAACTTCTTCCGGAGTTGACTGTCGAACTAACTTGAAGACCTGGCCCGATCCGGTTTCTTTTGAAAGGTCGGGACCAGCAAGGTATTCAAACTTCACAAACGGCAACATCATTTTGTCTGCACCTAGATCGCTTTGAGCGGCTGCTGACTCACTGTTGCGCGCTCCCTGCATGCCAGAAAGCTGAATAAGCGGTGTCGGGGCGGAGGTAAGAACCACGGCAACAACAACTGCTGCTGCTGAACCACCTACTGCCAGACCGAGGCTTGCTCTCCTTAGGTTTTGGCTGAGAAGCTCAAAACGGGCTCGCAGGGTGAGCTTGCTATCTGCCGCTATCGCGGAGGCGAGAAGGCTCTCACTTAGCTCCGGCGCTATGCGCTGGATTGCAGGGTCGGCTTTTTTTAGCCGCTGATCTAGTTCGTCATTGTTGGTCATATATGGGTTATGTCTGGTGGCACCCAAATGTGTTTAGAAATTTAAAAGAGATTTGCCTTTAGCTTTGCTCGGGCTTTGGCTAGGCGTTGCGTAAAGGCATTTGGGCTAATTTCAAGGACCTTGGCGGCATCTTGATTACTTAACCCTTCAAAAGCGGTCAGCGAAATCGCTTCCCGCTCAAAGGGGCTTAGCTTGCTCCAGGCTTTTGAGAGGCTCAGATCAGCTATTGCTATGTCCTCAGGGGAAGGAGCAAAATCCAATGGCCTGAATCGAGCGACAAAGTTCTGTTCTGATTTGATAGCCCTGCGATGATTAGCAACCACAAATCCAGCGATTCGATACAGCCAGGCCAACTCAAATTCTTTTGGTGCTTGAGCTCTTTTGCGCCAGGCAATCTCGAATACCCGGGATGCTAATTCTTCAACATCTGACTTTTCGCAACGTCTAACCAGATAGCTGGAAATCTGAGGCAAGAAACCTCGATACAGCGCGGTGAATTCTTCTGGGCTCACTTGGACAAGTCTAATCTTGTAGCTGATTTCGCCTAAAGCATCCGGGGGCGTGGTCATTGACCATTCCGATTGACTGCATCAGCGCATACATCGTCGTCGGTCCAACAAAAGAGAACCCAAGCTTTCTCAAAGTCTTACTCAAGGCCTCGGACTCGGGGGATGTGGCGATAAATTCAAACTTCTCAGCTGAAACTTTCTTGGTTCGAACCTTTGGGGCATGGCTCCAGATGATTTCCGTTAAGGAATCCTCAAGCTTTAGCGTTAGCTTGGCGTTGGAAATAGTGGATGCAATCTTGGCTCGATTTCGAATGATTCCTTCATTTTCCATGAGCTTTTCTACATCTTTGTCGCTCATGCGTGCCACTTTGGCAATTTCGAAGTTCTTGAAAGCCTTTCGAAAGTTTTCTCTACGGCGCAAAATAGTGATCCATGAAAGCCCAGCCTGGAATCCTTCGAGGGCAACCTGTTCAAACATGGCGTCGTCACCGGTAAGCGGGACACCCCACTCGGTGTCGTGATAGTGAATATACAATTCGTCTTTACCTGGCCACCTACAGCGAATAAGCCCGTCTTCGTATTTGATTACGTGCTTGCTCAAAGGCGAAACTCGATTCGCTCGTGATCTAGCAGCCAGGCCTTGGTTTTGATGCCTTTGCCACCGGTGAATCCGGTTATCTTGCCCGTTGAGCCCAATACTCTGTGACATCCCACTAGCAGTGGTGTCGGATTAGAACCAACGGCCGCCCCAACTGCTCTAGAGGCAGCGGGATTACCAATCTTCGCGGCAATTTCGCCGTAGCTAAGTTTTCGACCAAAGCCAATCTTTGAAATTTCTTTCCAGACTGATTTTTGAAACTCAGTGCCGACTGCGTCAATTGGAACGGTGAAGCGTTCGAGCTTGCCTGAGAAATAGGCTGCGAGTTGATTTTTGGCCTCGGTTAGCGTCTTGGAGCTCCCCTCAGCTCGAGCTTTTTTCCCAAGTTCAACTCGAACTATTTTTTCACCATGAGCAATCAAAGTGATTGGACCAATCGGTGAGTCAATGCTCGCTACAGCCTTAGGGGAGAGCTTCATGGACATATTCTCCAACAAATTAAGAATTGGAGCTGCTCAATTTGAATATGTGGAAAACCCCCAGGTTTTTGACCCGGGGGTTTCAGCAGAACTATTTAGATCTTGCTCATCGCAGGAGTTAGCACCTTGCGCAGCATCTGCTCGAGTTCGTCGAATTCCTTGGGTCCAATAGTAAGCGGCGGAGCTAACTGGATTACTGGGTTTCCGCGATCATCGGCACGGGCGTACAGTCCGACCTTGAGCATCGCTCCAGCAAGGTATCCGCGAAGCAGCTTCTCACACTCGGCTGGAGTGAAGGTCTGCTTGGTGGCCTTGTCTTTGACTAGCTCAATTGCGAAGAAGTAGCCATCGCCGCGCACGTTGCCAACAATTGGCAGATCGTATAGCTTCTCTAGGGTCTTTCGGAACTTTGCTGAGTTTCTGGCAACGTTTCCAACTAGGTCTTCTTCGTCAAACACATCGAGGTTTTCAAGCGCTACTGCACAAGCAACCGGGTGAGCCGCAAAAGTGTAACCGTGAGCCAAGATGTTGGTTCCGGTTTTGAATGGCTCGAACAGGCGCTCGGTGATCATCAAAGCACCTAGCGGCTGATATGAGGACGTCATAGCCTTGGCCAGAATCATCATGTCTGGGACGATGCCGTACCTTTCACAAGCAAACATGGTTCCGGATCTTCCAAAACCGGTGATGGTCTCATCGGCTACCAGCAGCACGTCGTACTTGTCGCAGATCTCCCGGAGTCTCTTCCAGTAGACCGGTGAAGCTGTGAAGCAACCACCGGAGTTTTGGATTGGCTCTGCGTAGATAGCGGCAACGGTATCTGGGTCTTCGAACAGAATCATTTCTTCAGCGCGGTTAGCAGCCCAGAGTCCAAACTCATCCTCGTTCTTGAAATTGCTAGGTGCTCGGTAGAAGTTGGTGTTTGGAACGCGGAAGGTTGATGGAACCAGAGGCTCAAACATCTTCTTCATGGCAGGGATACCGGTAATAGAAAGTGCTCCCTGGCTGGTGCCATGGTAAGCCACGTGGCGAGAAATCACCTTGTGCTTAGTTGGCTTGCCGGTCATCTTGAAATACTGCTTGGCGATCTTCCAGGCCGACTCAACAGCTTCTCCACCTCCGGTGGTGAAGAAAACGCGGTTTAGGTTCTCAGGTGCATAGGAGAGTAGTCGTTCTGCAAGTTCGATGGCTCTTGGGTGGGCGAATCCCCAGAGTGGGAAAAAGTCGAGCTCCTGCATCTGCTTTGCAGCTGCGTCAGCGTATCGCTTGCGACCGTGGCCTGCGTTTACAGAGAAAAGTCCAGATAGTCCATCGAAGTACTTCTCACCATTGACGTCATAGATGTGGTGGCCCTCAGCGCGTTCGATGATGGGCATGTCTTTGTTTTCGAAGAGGCTGTAGCGAGTGAAGTGCATCCAAAGGTGCGCCTTGGCAGATTTTTGCAGCATGGCTGGGGTGATTTTGGTTCCGGCCTTACGGGCTTCAACCAGAGGGAGTTTGCCCTTAGCTCCCGAAGCCACCTTTTTGAGCGGGGATTTTAGAAGCGACTTGATCCCTGCTACGAGCTTCTTTGCTCTGCTTTGCTTGACTGCCATTTTTTACTCTTCCATTTTGGTTGTTTGTACTACCTTGTTCCCCAGTTGTATAGCTGTTTTTGAAGCTTTAGATATACAAAAGTTTCAGTTGAAGTGACGCCATCAAACTTACGAATCTTGTTGTTGAGCAGGTTTATAAGTGAGTCGTCATTTTCACAAACCACTTCAGCCAGAATATCAAAGCTTCCAGCCGTAATAACAACGTAGTCAACTTCAGGCAGTTTCGAGAGCTCATCGGCCAAATTCGTGGTGTCTGCGTTGCATCGAATGCCAATCATGGCCTGGGTATAAAAGCCCAGCTGCATCGGGTCTGTCACTGCAACGATTTGCATGACACCCTTATCGGTGAGTTTTTGCACGCGCTGGCGCACCGCTGCTTCGCTAAGTCCCACCGCCTTGCCGATTTCGGCGTACGATTTGCGGCCATCTTGCTGGAGCTGCTCAACGATCAGTTTTGAGAGCTCGTCAAGGCCCGAGACCATGGTCCTACCGGTTCTTGACATATATGGATTTTGCCAGCGGTTTGGCCATTTAGCAAACGAATCCGAAGCCAATTCGAGTATTCGCTGCTGATTTCTAATCCAAAGCTCGCTTTTTGGGTCGAAATTTCGGGGTTAGAATCTTGTCTAGCGGTATCCAACAACGGTGTTGCTATCGGTTTCTAAAAGGAGCATGGAAATGGCAGTAAAAGAGCTAAAAAACTTCATCAACGGTCAATACGTTGATTCCAAGGGCTCAGAGCGCTCGGATGTAATCAACCCAGCCAACGGTGTCACCTATGCAACTGCAGCGGTTTCCTCCGATGCTGATGTTGACGCAGCGTACAAGGCAGCCGAAAAAGCTTTTGATGTTTGGAGCAACTTCACACCATCAGAGCGTCAGCTGGCTCTTTTTAGAATTGCAGATTCACTAGCAGCCCGTGCCGAAGAGGCAGCCGATGTTGAATCCGAGAACACCGGAAAGCCAAGACCTACCTTGGTCGAGTACGAGATGGACCCAAGCGTTGATCAGATCAGATTCTTCGCAGGTGCTGCCAGAAACCTTGAGGGTCGCGCAACTGCCGAGTACGCCAGAGACCATACTTCTTCTATCCGTCGCGAGCCAATTGGTGTTATCGGTCAGGTGACACCTTGGAACTACCCACTGAACATGGCGGTTTGGAAATTCGCACCAGCCCTTGCTGCTGGAAACACCATTGTTCTAAAGCCATCGGATACTACCCCTGCTTCAACACTGCTGCTTGCAGAAATTGCAGCTGAGCATCTTCCACCGGGTGTGTTCAATGTCGTCACCGGAAACCGCGACACTGGCCGTGCGCTAATCGAACACGAGATTCCGCAGATGGTTTCAATCACCGGATCAGTTCGTGCCGGAATGGAAGTTGCTAAGGCTGCTTCCGCTGACGTGAAGAAGGTTCACCTAGAGCTTGGTGGAAAGGCACCGGTAATCGTATTTGCTGACGCAGATCTACAAAAAGCTGCAGCGCAAATTGTTGTTGCCGGATACTTCAACGCCGGTCAAGACTGCACCGCCGCAACTCGCATCCTGGTTCAAGAAAGCGTGCACGATGAGTTCTTGAAGATTCTGGTAGCTGAAGTAAAGGCGAACGCAGTCACCGGAAACCCAAGCCGCGATGACATATTGTTTGGCCCAGTGAACAACGCAGGTCAGCTAGAGCGCGTGAAGGGCTTTATCGATCGCCTGCCATCTCACGCCAACCTTGAAATCGGTGGCACCCAGGTTGGATCAGCGGGCTACTTCCTAGAGGCAACCGTTTTGTCAGGACTCAAGCAGCAGGATGAGCACATCCAGTCTGAGATCTTTGGTCCG
>CAZKQH010000063.1:0-7024 GCA_964554845.1 uncultured Rhodoluna sp.
TAATCTCGTTTGGAAGAATCGGCCACGCGTAGTCGCCGTCCCGAACGTCATTGGCAGCATCTGCCAAAAGTGCGTGGTAAACCACACCAACAACAATTAGTGCAACGACCAAGCTTAGCCTTGCAATCTCAACCCATTTAGTGTCTTCAATTTTTAGCAGCAGACCAAAACCGGTAGTTATAAGGAATAATCCTGCAACGATTGCGGTGACGATGGAGAAGTAGGCAAAGTACTCAAAGGGTCTAAAGAGATCATTTGCAATTCGATCAGTGACCTGCCAGATCACGCTGCCAAGAAGCCCCACTCCAATAAGTAGTCGAGCAGTTGCCAATGAGTAGTTATACATAAGTAGCTACCCTAGCAACTTAGGCAGGAAGTACTTTGATGGTGGCCAAAGAGGGGTCTGCAACAAAGGCAATTCTTACACCAGACTCCTTGGCTCCCATCAGGGCATCAAAGGCCTGTTGGGTAATTCGCTCTCCCGGCGACAAAACTGGAACTCCTGGTGGGTAGGGGCAAATTAGCTCAGCACAAACCCGGCCAACTGAATCTTTGGCAGCCACCACTTCATAACTACTGAAAAAGGCATCTCGGGGAGACACAACAACTTCTGGGATAACAGAAAATGCTGCCGCGGTGACGATTGCTCTAGGCACACCACGATTGGCATCAACTAACTTGATGATTCTTCTTATTAGGTCATCAATTCGCTCTGGAGTATCAGCCAGAGTGATCATCGGAATAATCACGTCTCTATTGGCCATCTCTAGGTCGATGTTGGCGTTTAGAAGCTCTTGCTCGATGATGTTTCCATCGGCTCCAGTTTCAGGCAGCAAAATAACCATTTTGAGTGGATCGATGTACTCACCATCAATTACGCCAATACCTGCATCCCTAAGTGCTTGGCGACCGCGTGCGGTGGCTTCGATCACTGGACCCAAAAGCTCACGACCGTGACGGGCCATGAGGGCACGAGCTGCATCGATGGAAGCAAGAATTCTTCCCGACATGGAGGTGGTCTGCGTGGAGTCAAAAGCTTTGTTGAAGCGTGCCAAATCTACATATCCTTTGTTCACCAACACAAACGATGCCTGCGAGTAGCTCGGCAGGGTTTTGTGGGCTGAAGTGACAACAATATCGGCACCTTCGGGAATTGGATTCAGGGGTAGTTCTTCGTGGAAACCAAAGTGGGCAGCCCAGGCTGCATCAACCACCAGCGGAATTCCATACTCGTGTGAAACAGCAGCGAGTTTAGGAATGTTGCTCATGGTGCCTACATACGAAGGCTCTCCGATAAGGACTGCTTTAGCGTCGGGGTGCTCTTCAAGTGTTTGGCGCAACACAGTCGAGCGAAGATATTCCGGCAATCCAGTTGCTGGATTAATCTCAGGCCGCACCCAAATAGGAATTACCCCCGAATAGACCATGCCGATCAGCACTGATTTGTGCAAAGTTCTAGAGACGATTACTTTGTCGCCCGGGCCAGCTACGGCCATAACGGCTGCGTGATTGGAACCAGAAGATCCGTTTACCCCAAAGCGGCAGAGATCTGCCTTCCATAGCTCGGCGGCAATTGCCTCAGCTTCGATGATGAGTGAAGGGGAAATGCGAAGTGGGTGGTTGCCAGGTAGTACTGGAATGTCTCCATCAACTATGGAACCAGTAAGGTCATTGCGGCCCTTGTGGCCAGGGATTTGAAACGGTGAACGTTCGGTGGTGATGTCCCTAATCCAGGCATCCAACAGGGGAGCATCAGATCTAAGGCCCATCGGGTCTTTCACATCAAGGAGTGTTGCAGCACCAAACGCGTGTTCGGACAATCCCACCTGCTTTCAAGAGTCTTCAAAATTCGGACCTCGAAAAGTCTAGTACCAAGAATTAGCCGAGTAGGTCCTTCATGTTCTTGTAAATCAAATTGGCAGCACGCTCGGGCATCAGTCGAGACAAGAAGTAAATTGTCTTTGCATCCTGGCCAATCAGGACGTGGAACTTCTTGTTCACCATGCCCTCAATTATGGCTTTTGCTGCAACTTGCACCGAGGTGGTCTTTCTGGCAGGCCCAGCACTAGCTGCCATTTGCTTCATTTGTTCTTGTGTCATGATTCCTGAATTCAGTGCGATGTTGGTTCCGATGGCACCTGGGAAAATCGTTGTCACGCTAACACCTGTTCCTTTGAGCTCGGAGTACAAGCCTTCGGCAAGAAGCTTCACAGCAGCTTTTGATGCACCATAAATGGTCTGGCCAGGGATTGCAACGAACCCACCCATAGAAGATACGTTGGCAAGGGATGCTTCGGGACGCGAGATTAGTTCAGGAAGGTAAGTCTTGGTCACATTGAGTAGACCGTAGAAATTTACATCCATGACCTTCTTGATCTGATCAAAGTTAAGTTCATTTACTCGAACAAACGGCTGGATTATTCCTGCAACATTGATTACTCCATCAACGGGACCATGGGCAGAATTGATTGCAACTTTAGAAGAAGTAACCTGTGCCAAATCGGCGATGTTTACCTGATGAGTAGATAGCTTGTCCGATTTAGCTAGAGCGGCCGTTTCGTCAAGTCCTTCTTGAGACAAATCGATGGCGGCCACTCTGGCTCCGCCAGCTAAAAGCTGCAGTGATACTTCGCGACCAATTCCATTGCCGCCACCTGTGACAACAAATGTTTTGCCCTGTATTTTCACTTGACCTTACCTTTCGTTAATTGCTTATGGTTCAGTTGACCTTAGAGTACCTGCTGTGAGTGGGTGGGGAATTAGCCCACCTGGGAAAGAGTGACTATCAAGGAAGGCACGGCGGGGATTCCGAGCTCGACTTGTTCCGCAAGGCTGCTCAGGAAGACACCAGTATCCGCTGAGTACCACATAAGCTCAACATATTCACCGGCTTCTAGTGGAACAAGAAAGTTCCATGAGGCAATATAAATTCCTTTTCGGTCTGGAGCGAAGAACTGGGTATTCGTAGCTTCAACGGCGATACCGTTTTTGGCAAGCCAAATATCGATTGCGTTGGTTTGGTTCGAAATAGTTTTTATCTGAGCCGAAAACTGTAGGTTGTAAACGCCACTTCGGGTGACATAAATCTTGCTACTTGAATCCACATAGACACCGCAATTTGTTGCGTCGGAGTTATTAAGCCGCATGGGCCGAATGACCGTAACAGTGTTGGTTTGATTTGAGGTGTCCCAGAATGATCCATGGTGGCCAAGGGTCGTGATTCCGTCGACTCCAGCTCGTCCGGTGTCACCGGTTGGACCTGTTGGTCCAGTAGCACCAGTTGCTCCAGTCTCACCCTTTTCTCCAGGTGGTCCGGTAGGTCCAGTAGCACCCGTTGCTCCAGTCTCGCCTTTTTCTCCGCCACGACCGGTGACCCCGGTTGCGCCGTCTTGTCCAGACAACCCAGCATCCCCCGGAGGACCTTCTGGCCCACATGGCCCTGTTGCTCCTTGTGGACCGCACGCACCATCAGCACCATCCGCACCGTCTTGGCCAGCGGGTGCACATAAACCACTACTTCCGCTAGCTGAGTCAAGTTGCGCACGTAATTCAAGAGTTTGTGCGAACGTAAAACCCGAAGGTGCCAGCGCTCCGATTGAAACCATAAGAGCTATTGCGACAGAAAATATAATCGGTCGTTTTTGAATTTCCCCATGCTTTGACATGTAAAAAGCCTAGCTAAATCTGAGTCAAAGTGGTTGTTGCTGTGTTATGCAGTGAATACCGCCACCACGGGCAAATATTTGCGTTGCATTAACTAAAACAATCTCTCGACCGGGATACACCTTTTCAAGTATTCCTTTGGCAACCAAGTCGTTTGGATCGTTGAATGAGCACAAAATCACGGCACCGTTCACGATGTAGTGATTGATGTAGCTGTAGTCGACGAAGTCCTCGTCATCTCGCAAAATGGTTGGGGCTGGAATACCAATGACCTCGAAGTTTCCAGCTGCTTCAAGGGTTGCCTTGACTTCCCTCGAAACTTCATAGTCGGGATGTGACGGGTTTTGCTGGTCATGATACAAAATCACATTTTCGCTCGCAAAGCACGCCACGATGTCAATGTGGCCACGGGTGCCGTAGCCGTCGTAATCGCGGGTGAGTCCACGCTTGATCCAAATGGCCTGGTTCGTTCCTAGCTTCTCGTGGATCTCGGCTTCTACTTGTTGTTTGCTCCAAGAGGGGTTTCGACCTTCACCCAGCTGCACGGTTTCGGTCAGCAGCACAACACCTGCACCGTTCACGTGAATGCCACCACCTTCATTTATTAGCGGTGAATCTACAACAGCTTTTCCGGCAAGCTTGCCGATAAATCCTGCAACCAGCTTGTCTTTGTCCCAGCTGGCCCAATATTGCGCCCCCCAACCATTGAAAATCCAATTTACGGCCACTAGATTTCCGGAATCATCTTTTACAAAAGTTGGTCCAGTATCTCTCATCCAGGCATCGTCAATTTCAGCCTCAATTAATTCAATGCTTGGGTGTAAATATGCTCTGGCTATTTCCAACTGATCGCTAGAAGCCAGTACCGAGACTGGCTCGAAGCGCACGATGGCATTTGCAACACTGGCCCAGGAACTTCTCGCTTCTTCAGCTTCCGCATCGCTTTGTCCAAGTAGGTAGTTCGCCGGTGGCCAGGCCATCCAGGTTCGCTCGTGAGCTTCCCACTCGGCGGGCATGGTTAGTTTCATTTCTGGCCCACTCCAGCGATGCCGCCTTGTTCGCTCTCTCCTGATTCAAGACGTTTGTTTTGAACGGGGGCGATTAGTTTGTCGTAGGTGTCAGGTCTGCGAGTAGCTAGAAATGGAAACAAATCCAACCAGTCGCGTCTTTGGTCAAGATCTAAATCCGCGACTAAAACCTCATCAGCATCTCTTGAGGCCCGGACTAAAATTCTGCCGAACGGATCGCTAATAAAACTGCTTCCATAAAAATTCAAGGATCCTTCGTTGCCGTAGCGGTTTGGAACAACCATAAAAGTTCCATTAGCAATTCCGTGACCGACTATGACCTGTCGCCAGAGTGGCTCAGTGTCGAAATTTGGGTGATCTGGTTCAGAACCAATTGCCGTTGGGTAAGCCAGAATCTCTGCTCCTCGAATCGAATAGTTTCTTGCTACCTCAGGAAACCACTCGTCCCAACAAGTTGGAAGACCAATACTTGCAGAGACCCCACCAAGCTCGAGAGTGTAAACCGGATACGGGTCATTCTCGGCAGGCCCTGGCTGGAAGTACTTGTCCTCGTAGTAGCCGGCGGTTACAGGAATGTGAAGCTTTGGAGTGCGCGCGATGATTTCACCTTCGGTGTTTACCAAAATGGCGGTGTTTAGTCCTCGTCCATCGCGAAGATCAGCTTGCTCGTATAAAGAGGCGTGGATAACCACGTCATATTCTTTTGCAGCTTTGGCTGCAAACAAGTGGGTCTTGCCGCCCTGTAACTGCTCCGCAATCTTTGAAGGAACACCCTCAGGTTTTGCATCGGCCGGGTACCTCGAAAGAGTTAACTCCTGCAAAAACACAATCTTGGCTCCGGCTGTTGCGGCCTTAGAAATTCCATCCAGTAGAACTCTTTCGTGCTCCGCTGCATCTTGGTGCCACTTGGTTTGTACTAGAGCAACTCGTAAAGCAGGTCTCGTCGACTCTTTGACTCGAGATAAAGAAGCTGGAGCCTCGGCAATGGTTAGTTTCATCTGGATGCTCCTTACTTCATGCTCTCGAGAATTTGGGTTAGTAGCTTTACGCTGGTTAGGGGATTGACAATAGCAAAGCGGGTGTTTGGTTTGCCATTGTGGCTTGAAGGAACTACAAAACCAATTTCATCTCTCAATAACTTGTCAGACCAAGCGTTGTACTGCTCAAGGTCCCAACCTTTGCGTTCAAAAACCACAACCGACAGCTCTGGATCCCGAACTAGTTCAACGTGGTCCATTGACCTTATGACTTCTGCAATCTCGTGGGCAACTTCGATGTTGTATTCAATTGCCTCGCGATACTTTGCCACACCGTGCGTTGCAAGTGAGAACCAAAGCGGTAGTCCTCGAGTTCTCCTGGTTAGTCCAAATGAATAATCAGATGGATTCCAGAGTCCTGACTCGGTGAGAGTCTCTAGATACTCACCGTGCTGAGTGTGAGTTGCGCGTGCGATTTCTGGATTCCGGTATACCAAGGCACAAGCATCGTATGGAGCAAAGAGCCACTTGTGTGGGTCAACAATAAATGAGTCCGCAAGCTCTGAACCATCAAACAGGTGTTTGTATTTAGGGCTCAGGATTCCAGCCAAACCATAGGCGCCATCGATGTGGAGCCAAAGATCTTTATCCTTTGCCAATTCACCAATGCCACGCAGATCATCAACGATGCCAAAGTTTGTGGTACCACCGGTTGCAACGATTGCGAAAACGGAATTTACAGTCTGGCCTGCTAAAGCGTCGCTCACGGCTTTTGCACTCAAACGACCATCAGCTGAAGGTTTTGCCAGGACAATCTCGACATCCATCACTTTGGCGGCAGCCTTTAGAGAGGAGTGCGCCTCTTTGGAGGCGACAAAAGAAAGTCTGCCTGGGATTTGAATGCCAGCAGCTTTGAGTTTTTCTCTGTGCGACTGCCTAGCGGTGACAAGAGCAGAAAGGTTTCCTATGGTTCCGCCTTGAACGAATGCGCCGCCTGAACCTTTTGGTAATCCCACTTCGGAGGCGAACCAGGTTAGAACCTGGTTTTCAGCAAAGATTGCCCCAGCACCTTCAAGCCAGGAACCGCCATAGATGGAGCTTGCCGAAACGACTAGGTCAAATATGCTGGCAGCTTCGGTTGGTGCATTAGGAATAAAGGAGACAAATCCCGGGTGATCGGTGGAGATGGTTGCCGGAGCAAACACTTCCTCAAATAGCTTCAGAGCCTGGTTTCCACCCAGACCTTGTTCGGTGAGAGTAAACCCAGCCTCGTCGAAGAGTTCTTGTTCCGTTTTTGGGTGGTCGAGCGGGATTGGGTCGTAGTCCATGCGAGTGCGGACATACTCAAAGATTTTT
>CAZKQH010000064.1:0-7003 GCA_964554845.1 uncultured Rhodoluna sp.
GATTGCAGCCTGAAGCTGAGCTTTTGCGTCGTCCAGGTATTTTTGAGTCTGGTGCACGGCTTCCTGGTGCTTACGAAGGTATTCTTCTTCTGCTTCAGACCTTCGCGCAGTAAGTTCGAGTTCTAGATCGATTCGGGCCTGGTCTCCGATTATTAAAGCCGCTTTTTCAGCGTCTATCTCTCGAATCATTTCTTTTTGAAGTAGGAGCTTTTTCTCGGCAAGATTGCGCTCAACCATGGCCTTCAAGTTTTCAGTCTGGCGCTTGGTGTCTGCTCTAAGCTTTGCGACCTCGGTGGCAATTGCGCCTCGAATCGAGCCAGATTCTCTGGTGGCTTCTTCGATAAGTCGTTTGCCTTCGTTGCGAGCCTTTTCAAGAATTTCATTAGCTTCGCCCTTTGCGGAGTTGATTACGCGCTCGACTCTTCGATCTGCCTCGGCCACAAGGGATTCGTAGTAATCCTTTGCCTCGGTCTTTTTGGATTCAACTTCTTCGTTGATGCTTCCAAGAACACGGCTTTTTTCACTTTCCGCATGGGCCAGCAATCTTGTTGCCTGATCCTCAGCCGAGGCGAGAATAATTGCGGCTTGATTTCCGAGACCTGCGTAAGTAGGTGACTGGACTTCTTCTAACTTGGCGCTCAGTTCCTCGATTTGGGCTTTGGCTTGCCTGAGCTCATCGGCTAGCTGGGCATTTTGGGTGGATAGACGAAGCACCTCACGATTAAGGTCCAAAAAAGCGTCGTCGACGGCTGATTTTGAGTAGCCGCGCATCGCAGTTGGGAACGAGGTCGCATCGCCTGACAAATCGGGCCTCCAGCACGGTTTCGGTAGAATGGGCTTTGGCCCTTAGGCCAGATACCCAAGTTTAGCTGGAATGGATAATCATGCGCTTTTTGCTGGCAGCACTGCTGTTTATCCTCGCTATTTCCCTACTTTTGCTCGGTTTGGCCCAGCGTACAATCTGGGCTCCACCGGATAACTTTTCGGTAAACCTCTCAGTATCTGGCAATGAGCCCTACCTGGTGATTCCAGCCGAAGAGCTAGCCTTGATGCCCGGTGATCCAGTAGTTGGCGGCATCGGAGACGGCGAGGTCTTGGTTGCCTACGGTCGAGAAGCTGATGTCCTGGCATGGGTGGGCCAATCTCTGCACTCCGAAGCCGTCACCTCCGACGATGGCACAGCCATAGGAGTTCGCGACGTGGCAGGCACCACTGATCTTGCTAACCCCAGTGGATCTGACCTTTGGATAAACCAAAGCCTCGGGGAAGGATTTGCCGAACTGGCCATTCCAGCTGGAGGCAACAATGCAGTTTTAGTTGCAAGTGATGGCTTTGAACCAGCCCCAACTAGAGTTAGGGTGGCCTGGCCTATTGAAAACTCGACGGTCGTCTCGGATGCTTTCCTTAGCGTTGGCTTTGGCTTCTTGATAGCAGCTATCTTGCTGAACTTACTGGCACTTCGAAAAATGCTGATCAATCGAGGTCCAAGACGAAAGCTACCCAAGGCTCCGCAGGGACCTAAGTATCGACCAAGAAAGTCAAACTTCGATGTGCCGAAACGTGGTAGAAGAGCCGCGCGGTCGAAAATCGCAATTGTGCCTATTGGTATTGCTTTAACGTTCGCTCTGTCTGGATGTTCCATGACTTCGGCTCCAATTGCCACCCCAACCCCTAGTGCATCTGAAACTGAAGTAGCGGTTGAGACTATTCCTCCGGTTGTAAACATCACCCAGGTTAGGAATATTCTTCGTCAGCTCCAAGAGGTAGTGGCGGTAGCAGATGAGTCGGGAGATTCGAGCTTGCTCGAACCAAGAGTTGCAGGACCCGCCCTACTGTTTAGGCAAGCCCACTACCTGCTGATGACGAAATCTCCAGAGATCCAACCACTGCCTACAATTTCGGGATCTGCAATTTCGATTACCCTACCTGCGAGCACAACTAGCTGGCCAAGATCGTTCATGATTGTGACCGAAGGAGATGGCTCAGGGGAACTTCCTCAGCTGCTAGTTTTGCAGCAGGCCTCACCGCGAGAAAGCTACAAGCTCTGGTACAACATTCCGCTGCTACCGGGATCCGAAATTCCAGCCGTTGCAGCTCCTGAAATTGGTGCAATTCCAGTTGCTACAGACTCTTTGTTTTTGAAAATCTCACCCAATCAGCTACCAACAGCTTTCGGAGACGTTATTGATAATGGCCCAACTAGCCTGTTTTATAGCCTGTTCGATTTGACTGAGGACGAGTATTACAAACAGATCTCAACCAGCCAAAAAGAACAAATCGAGAAACTGCGTAGGGCAGAAATCACCTTCACGCATGCACTCGGCGACGAGAACATTATTTCTCTTTCGACCTCAGATTCAGGCGCATTGGTTGCCGTGATGATGACCGACAATTACCTCATTCGTCCCACCCGCGAAAACGCTGCGGTAACGGTTTCGGGAAATGAAAAGCTGTTACTTGGAGCCGAAGGAAGTGCCAAGGGGGTTAGGACGCAGTATGCAGGCATGCTGCTGTTTTACGTTCCTGCTGCTACCGCCGAGGGCAAGATAACTCTGCTGGGCGCCACTCAATCGCTGCTGAGTATTAGGGGTCTATAGATGACAATCGAATTTGGTAGCCCTAAGGAAAACTCTGAAGCAATAAATGTTCCAGCTCTAGTAATGCGAGTAGATGCTGCATCAATCAGAGATTACCTGCCGCTGTCTGAGAAGCTTCCAATTTTGATGCTTTTTGTGCAAGCTTCGGACCCAGCATCCGAATCCCTTGAGAAATCTTTGACTGCTCTGGTTCAAAAAACGGCCGGTGCAATGATTGCCTTGGTGGTTGATGCGGCTGCTTCACCTGAGCTAGTGCAGGCATTTGAACTCAACCAAATCCCGAGCGTATATGGTTTATTGAAGGGCCAGCCGGCACCTTTGTTTGTTGGTAACCAGCCCATGGAGCAAATTCAATTAGTTCTAACAAAGGTTCTACAAGTGGCTAAAGAAAATGGCCTTACCGCAAAAGCCGTGGTCAAAGAAATTGAAAAAGAACCCGAACTTAGCCCAACGCTGAGCGCAGCATACGCAGCTATTGATTCCGGAGATTACAAAGGCGCTCTAGCTCTATATGAAAAAGCGCTCTTGGAAAATCCCAACGATGCCCTGGCCGATGCTGGACTGGCCCAGGTAAAACTGTTGCTGCGCCTTGAGGGGAAAGATCTCTCAGTGATTGTCGACTCCGATGCAAAAACTGACGATGGCATTCTCGAAAAAGCCGATGCCCTAATAGCAACTGGCAATTCGGCAGCGGGATTTGGTATTTTGTTGGCCCTGTTTGAAAAAACAGCCAAGGACGCGCGCGAACCAATCAGGCTTCGGTTGGTTGAGATGTTCATGGTTGCCGGCAACGACAACCCTGATGTTGTAGCTGCTAGAAAAGCACTGAGTTTGCTGCTGTTCTAGCAACGAGCCAGAAAATAGTTGGTCTGGCCGAATTAGCGTCCAAAATGGCCGATGGATAGCTGGATTCAGGCAGTTCATGGCGTGGGTAGAAGAAACTAGGCTTAACTACATGCCCGTCTACTTGGATCACGCCGCTACTTCGCCGATTCGGCCAAGTGTCTTGGCCCACTACTCCAAGGCTCTAGAACAGGTTGGAAACCCCGCGTCAGTTCACTCCTTCGGGCAAAGCTCAAGACAAATGCTGGAAGAAGCCAGGGAGAGAATCGCAGTCAGTATTGGCTGTGATCGCAATGAGGTGATCTTCACATCCGGCGGAACTGAATCAGACAACCTTGCCGTCAAGGGTCTTTACTGGCAACGTCATGCGCAAGATCGAAACCGGACACTGATTGTCACTTCCAGTGCGGAGCATGCTGCTGTCCTCGATGCCGTGAATTGGTTAGTTGCCGAGCAAGGAGCTGGGGCATATTTTGTTTCAATGAACGAGGACGGAGTGCTTGATCTAGCAGAGCTAACCGAGGTGCTGGAGAAGCGATCGAATCAGATTGCTCTTGTTTCCTTAATGTGGGCAAATAACGAAATTGGTGTAGTTCATCCCATTCAAAAAATTACTGAACTGGCTAGAGAATATGAAATACCGGTTCACTCCGACGCAATTGCGGCTCTAGGCCACACTCCAGTGAACTTCGCAGCTTCTGGTCTATCGGCTTTGACTATCACTGGCCATAAGGTGGGTTCCCCAGTTGGAATCGGAGCTCTAGTTCTTGCTAGATCTGAAAAACTTACCCCCTTGATTCACGGTGGCGGCCATGAAAGAAACTTGCGATCTGGAACACCGCATGCAGCTGCCGCCTCAGCGATGGCTTTGGCAGTGCAAGAAGCGGTAGGCGAGCAGGCTCAGTTAGAACTCCTGCACGCCAAGCTCTCGGCAAAATTAGTAGCCGGTGTTCGGGAAGTGGCATCCGATGTTAAGGTTTCCTCTGAACACGTTCCCAGACTTGCAAACAACGTTCACTTTAGATTCCCGGGATGCCTGGGAGATAGCTTGCTTTTTCTAATGGATATCAATGGGGTATCCGTTTCAACTGGCTCGGCATGCGCAGCCGGTGTAAGCGGCCCTTCCCACGTTGTGCTTTCTTTGGGAGCCGGTTCAGATGAGGCGATGGGCACAATGAGAATCACCTTTGGCCACAATTCGTCTGAAGCTGACGTTGATGCATTCCTGGATGCTTTTCCAAAAGCCTACGAAGGCGCTAAGAAAGCGGGGTTGACTAGGCGATGAAAATTCTTGCGGCAATGAGTGGAGGGGTTGATTCAGCTGTAGCTGCAGCTCGCGCAGTTGAAGCTGGCCACGAAGTGGTTGGAGTCCACCTTGCCCTTTCCCGAATGCCTGGAACGTTGCGAACGGGTTCCAGGGGGTGCTGCACGGTTGAGGATTCTATGGACGCCCAGCGGGCTGCCAACAAAATTGGAATTCCCTTTTATGTTTGGGACTTTTCAGAGCGCTTCAAGCAAGACGTGGTGGATGATTTCATTGCAGAGTATTCTGCAGGAAGAACTCCTAATCCCTGCATGCGATGCAACGAGCGAATCAAATTTGCTGCACTTCTTGAAAAGGCCCTCGCCTTAGGGTTTGATGCTCTTTGCACGGGACACTACGCCAGCGTTGAAAAAGACGCTGAAGGCAATTTAGAACTTCATCGATCGCTTGCCATGGCCAAGGATCAGTCCTATGTGCTGGGAGTTT
Organism: uncultured Rhodoluna sp.; assembly: GCA_964554845.1. GTDB lineage: Bacteria > Actinomycetota > Actinomycetes > Actinomycetales > Microbacteriaceae > Rhodoluna. The sequence goes on from CAZKQH010000064.1 coordinate 5,191, forward strand.
TGACTGAGGATCAGCTCAAGCACTCATATTTTCCAATTGGCAAAGCAGCCAACAAGGAAGATATCCGAAAAGAAGCCAAAGACAGAGATCTTTCAGTTGCGAACAAGCCTGATAGCTATGACATCTGCTTTATACCTGAGGGCGACACCAGGGATTGGCTTTCGGACAAGATCGAGCTGAAGCCCGGATCAATTGTTGATAGCAGTGGAGCAGAGCTTGGCAAGCACGATGGCGCCCTCGGGTACACGGTCGGACAGCGCAAGGGTCTCAAGATTGGCCGTCCTGCCCAAGACCGTCAACCCAGGTATGTGCTTGAAATTAGGCCAAAAGAAAATGTCGTGGTCGTCGGTCCAGAAGAGGCCTTGACAATCTCTGAGCTCTCGGGTGAAAAGTTCTCCTGGTGTGGCAAAGCGCCAGATAATGCAAGCGATTGGTTTGAAGCCGAAGTTCAAGTTCGCGCTCACGGTCAGTCGCACCCTTGCAAACTTCGAGTGATTGCTGGTCAAATGGTGATTCGGCCAAATGTACCCATTCGCGGAATCTCTCCTGGCCAAACAGCAGTTGTTTACCTTGGTTCTAGAGTGCTTGGCCAAACCACAATCGATAAAACTGTCTCTGCAGTTTTAGAGCAGGTGTGATCTTGGACAAGAAAGTTATTGAAAGGGTTGCCGAACTAGTAGATACCATCAACAAACACCGCGCTGCCTATTACCAGTCAAACACCTCTTTGATTTCAGACGCAGATTACGACAAGTTGATGCGCGAGCTTGAGGGGCTCGAGTCAAAATATCCTGAGCTAATTACTGGTGATTCACCAACTCAAACTGTTGGGGGAGAAGTCAGCCAAACCTTTGCCCCAGTTGAACACCTTGAGCGCATGATGAGCCTGGACAATGTGTTCTCGAGCGAGGAACTCGATAGCTGGCTTGAGAAAACTGGCGGTGGACCTTTTCTTTGTGAACTAAAGATTGATGGTCTGGCAATCAACTTGCGGTACGAAAAAGGAAAACTCGTTTCTGCTGCCACCAGGGGCGATGGCTCAGTTGGAGAGGATGTCACACGAAATGTAATGACCGTGAAGGGAATCCCTCACACTCTTTCGGGGAAAGACCACCCGGAAGTAGTCGAGATCCGTGGCGAGGTGTTTTACTCGCTAGCTGATTTTGCAAAACTCAATCAGTCCCTGATTGACTCAGGCAAAGCTCCCTTTGCCAACCCTAGGAACTCTGCATCCGGTTCCCTGCGCCAGAAAGATTCCAGCGTCACAGCTTCACGGCCTCTGCAGATGATTGTTCACGGCATCGGCGCATGGATCGATAAGAGCGTTGTCAGTCAATCAGAGCTCTATGCACACCTCAAAAACTGGGGACTTCCCACCTCGAGCAGGTACCAAGTGCTGGATAACGGTAGCCAAGTAAAGAAGTACATTGCTGATTTTGAAGCTAAACGCCACACTCTCGAGCATGAAATCGATGGTGTCGTTGTGAAGGTTGACGAGTTATCCAGGCAGCAATCGCTCGGCTACACCTCTCGCGCACCGAGGTGGGCAATTGCATATAAGTATCCGCCTGAGCAGGTAAACACCAAGCTATTAGATATCAAAGTATCGATCGGCAGAACGGGACGAGCAACTCCGTACGCGGTGCTAGAGCCGATTCGCGTAGCCGGAAGTGAGGTTGAATTCGCGACCCTGCACAATCAAGAAGTGGTGGCTGCTAAGGGAATTCTCATTGGAGATACCGTCGTACTAAGAAAAGCTGGGGATGTAATTCCTGAGATTTTGGGTCCAGTGGTAGCGCTTCGCGATGGCTCA
>CAZKQH010000065.1:0-6959 GCA_964554845.1 uncultured Rhodoluna sp.
AACCCTTGCGATGGTTGCTATCTGGCTAATAAGACGTAGGGCTTTTTCCAAAACCGATTTGCTGCTTGGAACACTATTTGGTCTGACCCAGTCATCAATCATGAGCGTTGAAACCTATGGGCTGAAGATCACTTCAGCAACCAACGCAGGACTGCTGATTTCACTAACAATCATCTTCACACCAATCATGGAATCGGCTTGGAACAGGCGATGGCTTCCAAGATCGTTCTTCCTAGCTGCTGTTGGAGCAATCGTTGGCGTTGCTCTACTGGTCACTGGCAACGGTATCCAGGAGCCAAACTTTGGAGATTTCTTGCTGTTTGCGGCAGCTATTGTTAGGGCCGTTCACGTCACCGCTCAAGGGGTCCTAACTCGCAACCGCGAAGCATCAAGTTTCAATATGATCTTGATGCAGTGCCTCACGGCCACCGTGGTGTTCTTTGTATTTGATATCCAGGGTGCCATTGATGCCATCGCAACCTTTGGTCCGGCGCAGTGGGCAGGAACATTGTTCCTGGCACTGTTTTGTTCGGTCTTTGCCTTTGTGGCTCAGCTGTGGGCGATCAGGCAAACCTCTGCCTCTAGATCGACCTTGCTCTTGGCAACGGAGCCAATCTGGGCGGTCTTTATTGCAGTCTGGTTCGGCGGAGAGACGCTAGCGCTAATTGGAATTATTGGAGCAATCGTGATTATCGTCAGCACTTACATCGGCCAGGGAATTGAATCTCGCCATCGCGAGAAGATCCAGGCCGAAACAAAAAACTAGATCGGCCTAATCGGCAGACGCAAAGCTCCGCTTGCAGAAACTGGTACGGCGGGGTGTGCCGGTGCAACCGGTTCAATAATCTCAAAGGCTTCTCCAAGAGCTGGTCTCTTATCCTTCTCGCCCTTGTTCGGCCAGTGAGCCATCGCCCATTCAGCTAGGGCTGCGATTGATAAAGATGGGTTCACGCCTGGGTTTGCAGAAAGCGCAGAGCCATCAACGATGTGTAGTCCTGGTTGGCCAAAGGCGCGAAGGTATCCATCTACAACACCGTGATTGGCATCTTGGGCAATGACTGCTCCTCCAAGAAAATGGGCGGTGAGTGGAATACCAAATGGCTCACCGATTACGGCTCCCGGTGTTCCATTAACGTTTTTTGCAATTTCCCTGGCAACGGTGTGCCCCATTGGAACCCAAGCGGGGTTCTTCTCGCCGTGACCTTGTTTGGAGGTTATTCCTCTTCTCCAGAAGGTGGTGAGTGAATTATCTCTTGACTGCATTACCAGCAAGATAAGAGTCCGCTCCGGCCAGGTGCGCAGGTTATAAAAGTTTGGAAGTCTCAAGAGATTTTTGAAAGTCACCCAAAGCAATCTAAAAACATTTGGAGATTGGCCCTTGGGACCACTTGCAACAACAGACTGAAGCAGCCCCATAAAGCCTGATCCTTTGCCGTAGCGAACCGGTTCAATATGGGTATCTTCATCCGGGAAGACAGACGAGGTGATTGCAGAGCCAGATGTGAAGTCAGTTTGCTTGCCCTTGGCAACAACGCCAAGCAGTGACTCGCTATTTGTTCTACTTAGCTCGCCGAGCTTTGAGGAAATGCCCTGCAGGTTTCCTTTGGCGCGAACCGAGTGCAAAAGCTTCGCTGATCCCAGGGCACCGGCTGCAACAACCACCTCTGGAACAATAAGCGACTCGGTTTTGCTAAAGAACTTATCGCTTCGTACCAGAGTGAGTTGGTATCCGCCGGATACCTGCTCAATGTTTACAACCTTGGTTAGCGGCAAGATTTCAGTTCCGAGTTTTTCCGCGAGATAAAGATAGTTTTTCACCAGCGTGTTCTTAGCTCCGTGCCTGCAACCTGTCATGCACTCGCCGCAGTTGGTGCAGCCGGTTCTGCTAGGTCCCATTCCGCCAAAATATGGATCGGCTACCGTCTTTCCCGCTTCACCAAAGTGAATGCCAAGTGGAGCCATTTGAAAAGTGTTTCCAAAGCCCAAGCTGTCACTGGCTTTTTTCAGAGCCTCGTCGGCTGGAGAGAAGAACTTGTTTACCTCTACCCCGAGCATGCGCTCGGCCTGGTCGTAGTAAGGCTCCAGTAATGCTTGCCAGTTAGCCATGTCTTTCCAGCTACCGGTTGAGAAAAACTTCTGCGGGGGTCTATACAAAGTGTTCGCATAGACAAGTGAGCCGCCGCCAACACCAGCACCGCTCATAACAAGAACGTTTTTAAGAAGGTCCACTCGCTGTATGCCTTTGAGGCCAAGCTTTGGAAAGAACAGGAACTTCTTTAGATCAAATGAGCTTTTGGCAAAGTCTTTGTCTTCGAATCTGGCACCAGATTCGATGACTAGGACTTTGTAGCCTTTTTCACTCAGACGTAAAGCAGCTACCGATCCGCCGAAGCCAGATCCGATTACTGCAACGTCAAAGTCCTTTGGCAACTTCCGCCCATTTCTTATTCTCGTATTGAACCCAAGAGCTATTGGGTTTGAAGCCTAGCTTCTCATAAAGCTTGAGTGCACCGGATTCATTTCCCGTATCAACATTGAGCTCTATAAACTCCCTGCCCTGATCAACTGAATAGTTGATGGCGTGCTGTAGCAGTAATTGACCTAGCCCTAGGCCTTGGAACTTGTGGGCAACCCCGATTAGATCCACATAGCCACCGTTTAGGTGGTAGTTGGCATTTGCCAGTTGAACGAACCCTGCCGGTTCACCTTCATAGAAACCAATGAAGCAACCTTCTGGATCCATGGTTCCTGCTGAGGTGGTTTGCTCAATCCAAAGATCCTTAGGTCTTGGGGCAAATCCGAAGTGATTGCTGAAGGCATCTTGATGCAGTGCCCACCAGGTCTCTAAATCTGCCTGAGACGAAACCAACTTGATTTCAAAGTCTTCTTTGTTCGTTTCGGCCTTGGCTTGAGAATCTAGTAAGCGCTTCATGTGCCAATAGGTTCGAATAACCTCCATGCCGAATGATTCGAGGGCTTCTCGCATTACTTGGTCTTTTGTGTTTACACCAAAGAGGTGTTCATAATCTGGATGAAACTCGGCAGCTTTTTTGAGGCTTTCTGCAATCACTACTTTGATCAGACCTTGGCCTGGTCGTTCATAGACGTCCGTGAAGAGCTTCTTGCGGTTCGCATCTGGATTTACCGAATAGAAACCTAGGGCATCACCAGATTCGTCATCAATCAAGAAATAGCAGTGCGCTCGATCGAAAAAGCCGTCTATTAGTTCCTGGGCTTCTTCAACACCCATTGGTGTTGACTCAGGGTCGATGGTCAGCTCGTGCTGATTGACGATTTCTACAATCAGTTCGGCTTGATCGCTACTAGCTACTTGGAGTTTGTAACCCAAAACTAATTTCCTAGGGAAGCGCTAACGGATTAGCCGGCAATCTCTCCTGGGCAAACCATCTCTGGTGATACCCGGTTGATGAAGACATTAGTTCGAGAAAAGGCTTCGGTGCAAACTGCTCAGGAGCACGAACACCGACACCGGACCATTTGCCTTCGGCAATTAGTTCGAGTGCGATAACCGGGTTAAAGGCGGTTTGCATAACAACACACTGCGCGTCGTACTCGGCCATAGTCTCGGCGTTATCGGCTACGTGATAGATGTAAGTAGCGCGGTCTTTTCCTGACTTGTCTTTACCGGTGATTAGCACTCCCGCACAAGCCTTACCGGTCATGCGAGGACCGATGGTGGCTGGATCTGGAAGAACGGCTACTAATACATCGCGCGGTGAGACATCAACTGGACCGGAAGCGGAGCGAACCCTAACCGGCTTGGTTGCGTCAATTCCTAGGTGATGAAGGGTCTTTAGCACGTCTATAAAGTCTGAACCGAGTCCATACTTAAATGTCACTTTTCCAACGTCCATCGTTCTTGGAAGCATTGGGATCTCTTCGTGCTCAACGTTCACACACTCAACAGCACCGATTCCCTCTGGGAATTCGAAGATCTCTGGTTCACTAAATGGTCGGGTGGTATACCAACCCTTTTCCTTCTCATAGATCACCGGTGGGTTTAGGCACTCTTCGATAACCGTCCAGATAGAAAATGAAGGAGCGAAGATTTCTTCGCCGGCTTCGTTTTTTACCACTAGGTTCGAGCCATCCTTGATGCTGACCTCATCCACAACGCTAAACAATTCGTCGTAGGCGTATTTGGCAAAAATGTTTGACATTCCTGGCTCAACACCCATGCCAACCAAAGCTAACTTGCCGGCTTTTTCCCACTGCTCGTTCAGCGCGTACTGAGCATCGCCAAGCTTGATACCGGGCTTGTTGAACGGATCGGTCTCGTGCGGCTCAGATAGTGACATTGCCATATCGACATAGCCAACGCCGGCTGTAAAGGCGGCAGAGAAAACCGTCGGCACAAATTTTGGCTCAACGGCGTTGATCACGTATGTGATGTTGTGCTCTCGGCACATCTCGACCATGTTGGCGGCATTTGATGCATCGATTTTGGCGGGAATGAACTTGGCTGCAACCTCGTCTCCGTGGCGCTTTCTAATCCATTCGATTGTTTTTTCGGCTCTTGCAGGGTCATAGTCGGAAACGACCATTACCTCGAAGAAGGATCTTTCTGCTGCGACTTTGGCGATACCGTCTCCGACGCCGCCCGCGCCAATAAGCAAAATCCTCATTGATTTTTCACATCCCTTAGAAAAGTCGCCACCCCATCTAAGGGCCTAAGCGGCAACTTGGTTATTTCTAGGATACCCGACTACTCTTTGGCCATTGCTGGGACACTGCTTGGCCTAACCACAAAGAAGAACACCCCAATAGCTGCCAGGTGAGTTAGCGCCACAGTTATTCCAAGACCGGTTGTTGTAGCGGTACCAATTATTGGATAAAGCGGAGCTGAAAGGGCCGCGGTAGCTGAGTTCATAACACCGAGTACCGAAGCTGCTGTTCCAGCTTCGGAACCATGGCCCTGCAGGGCAATGGTTTGAATCGGAGTAATTGTCATTCCAAAAGAAACCATGAACATTGCCATCAGCGGAACAACACTCTCGATACCTACATCCATCGAGCCAATTAGATACAAACCAGTTCCTGCCGCCACAGCTAGCACCAGTGCTCCAAGGACGACCCAGTGGGCTTTGAACATCCGGCCAAGCTTTGCTCCCGCTTGGATTCCTAAAAACCAGCAAAAAGCCGTGGTGGAAAAAGCTAGCGAGAATTCAACTGGAGAAAGACCGAGGCTGTCCTGATACAAAAACGGGATGATGTTCAAATAGCTAAACAGGCCCACCATCTGAACCATGCCAATCAAGACCAAACCAACCAGGATTCGATCTTTGAATACGGCTATGAATCTTTTGTTGACACCTTCGAAGCCCTTGGCTCGACGGTTGTCTTTGTGCAAGGTTTCAACCAGGGACCGTGAGGCAAAGACAAAAATTGCAACACCCAGGATGGCTAGTGCAAGCGGAATGATTCTCCAGTCCGGGGCAACAAGCATCAGCTGAGCTGCGATCACGGGGCTGATAATTGGAGCAATGCCCGAAATCAGCCATGCCCGAGAAAGCATCTTTAGCATTGCGTTGCCGACGAATAAATCTCTGATAATGGCTTGAGCAATCACCGCGGTTGCAGCTCCTGCTAGACCCTGCAGGAATCGAAGTACAACGAACGCTTCAATTCCGGGGGCTACATAAAGCGCTGCTGAGGCGAAGGTGAAGATACCAAGAGCCAGTAGCACTGGGCTTTTTCGCCCCATCGAATCCGACAGCGGCCCGGCCACAAAAAATCCAATAGCGGCACCTAAGGTGACGGCAGAAAGCGAATACTGCACAAAGGCATCCGGCACCTCAAAGAAGGTTGCAATCAAGGGATGAGCGGGTAAGAACATGTCGGTGACGAGAGTTTGAACCATCAATAAAAAGCCGATTACGAAGATGTACATCAAGCGCTGTCTCTGGGAAATTGCCTGGCTTGCTGTATGCGGCTTTGAGCTCAAGGGGTTTTTGTCTTTTCTTATTTGTTCGAACATCCCGAGCTTACTTCACCAAAAATGTCAAAAGCCCCAACCTCACTTGCGCGGTGTTGGGGCTTTTGAAACTGAGGTGGGTTTTTACTTAAGTCCAACCTTTGCGCCAGCTGCTTCTAGAGCTGCCTTTGCCTTCTCAGCGGTGTCCTTGTTAGCGCCCTCAAGGATTGTTGAAGGAGCACCATCAACTAGAGCCTTGGCTTCGCCAAGACCTAGGTTGGTTAGTGCGCGAACTTCCTTGATGACCTGAATCTTCTGGTCTCCTGCAGACTCAACAACAACATCGAATGAGTCCTTCTCTTCAGCTGCGTCGCCGCCGCCGCCTGCTGGTGCTGCTGCTGCAACTGCAACTGGTGCTGCAGCTGTAACCTCGAACACCTCTTCAAACTTCTTTACGAACTCAGAAAGCTCGATTAGTGATAGCTCCTTGAAGCCATCGATTAGCTGATCGGTTGATAGCTTTGCCATTTGTTTTTCTCCTTATTTTCTTTAAGCGTTTGTGGCTTGCTTGGCGCGTAGCGCGTCCACGGTGCGGACGGCCTGGGCCAGTGGGGCCTGGAACATGTAAGCAGCCTTGAACATTGAAGCCTTGAATAGTCCTGCGGCCTGAGCCAATAGAACTTCGCGGGATTCAAGATCAGCAAGCTTCTTAACCTCTGCCTGTGACAAGACAACGCCATCCATGATGCCGGTCTTGACTACTAGTAGAGGATTTGCCTTGGCAAAGTCACGCATTGCCTTGGCCACGGCGACTGTGTCTCCGTGAACAAATGCCATTGCAGTTGGTCCTACCAGCTGACCTTCAAATGCGGTCACTCCGGCGTTCTTCGCTGCGATGTTTAGTAGCGTGTTCTTCGCCACGGCGTAGGTTGCGTGGTCACCGATGGAACGACGCAGCTCCTTGAGCTGCCCAACAGTGAGTCCGCGGTACTCGGTTAGCAACACTGCAGCTGAGCTCTGGAAC
>CAZKQH010000066.1:0-6738 GCA_964554845.1 uncultured Rhodoluna sp.
ACCAGATGACGTCTTTAGAGTTTTGGCGGAGTGGGGAGCCTATTCACTCGAATCCCTCGAGGGAACTTGGAATTTAGGGCTTGGCTTCGCAGCGGTAGTTTCAGCAGATAAGGCAGCCGAGGTTTCTTCGAAATTGGATTCATTAGGTGTGAAGACTTGGCGGCTTGGAGTAATTGAAACTGCAAGTGATGTGTCTGGTTTTGTAACATCCGCTAAGGGTGTTGAGGGTGGAGCAGTTAGGCTAACTGGCGCTTACGCCTAGGCCTCTGGGTAGAAATTCACAGCACCGCGAACCCATACGGTCACCTTCATGCCAACCTCCGGGGCGAATGGACCTGATGACCTTGCGCGTATCAATTGCTTAGGTGTCTTTACTTCCACCACTGCATCGTGCCCAAAGAATTGTCTTCCAACAACAATTGAGTCGCCGTTTAGATCTGGCTGAAGATAAAAATTCTCCGGACGAATTGCAACCTTGCCACGGCTTGACTCTTTGGCAGAGTTCAACAAAGTTAGCTGACCCAAAGATGTGCTGACCTTTCCCGATTCGATCACTCCGTCAACAATCACTGAATCTCCAAGGAAAGTTGCAACACCTAGGTCAACGGGAGCTGAGTAAATCTCCCTTGGGTTTCCAACTTGGGCAAAGTTTCCATCACGGAGCAGAGCTACGCGATCTGCAATCGACAGCGCTTCTTCTTGGTCGTGGGTTACAAGGATTGTGGTCGAGGAGACTTTGTCTAACACCTGCTTGATCTCTTCGCGAATTCGTGCACGAAGTTCAGCATCCAAGGCTGCGAATGGCTCATCAAGCAAAATCAGTTCTGGTTCAGGGGCTAGTGCTCGGGCTAGTGCCACGCGGTGCTTTTGACCACCGGATAACTCAGTTGCCGACTGATTCTCGAAACTTTCCATCGAAACGAGCTTGAGTAGCTCGCGCACGCGATCAACGCGAGCTGATTTGCTCAGTCCCTTTAGTCCAAAGGCAACGTTTTCAAAAACAGACAGGTGGGGAAAAAGCGCAGCGTCCTGTGGAACGTACCCGACTTTTCTCGACTCTGCCCCAACAAAGACATTCTTGGAAGCAACTAGCTTTCCAGAAATTGAAATCTCTCCGGAATCAGGATCATCAAAGCCGGCAATCAATCTAAGAAGTGTTGTCTTACCTGATCCAGAAGATCCGAGCACTGCAACGAATTCGCCCTCGGTGACTTCCAATGAGAGGGCATTAAGAACTCGATGTTTACTGAAAGATTTTGAGATGTTGGAGAGCGTAAGTTTCATTAGACACGCTCCAAATCGTTTATTGGCTGAAGATCTTTTCTAATTGCTCGATTTAGCAACCAGGCTGGAATTCCTGCCAGCAATACCAAAAGTAATGCATACGGTGCCGCTGTTGAAAATGCAGCCACTCCAGTCTCAGTCCAAAGTCTGGTGGCTAGAGTCTCAACGCCAGTAGGGCGAAGTAACAAGGTCGCTGGCAACTCTTTCAAGACAGTCAAGATCACAAGAGTGGTTGCAGCAAAAATGCCAGGTCCTGCGATTGGAAGAACGACTTTTCTAAGAGTCTGAAGTTTGGTTAGCCCCAAAGTAGCAGAAACCTCATCAAGTGAAATTGGTGATTGCCGAAGCGGTGTTGAAATTGCAGATAAGGCGTTGGGCAAAAACAGCGCCACATAAGCAATCAAAACTAAGAACAGAGATTGGTAGATCCACGGTGCAACTTGGTTAGAAAAAAACACCAAAGATAGGGCAACAACGATTCCAGGAGTCGCGTGAGTCAGCCAAACAGACCGTTCAAGTAACTTCGAGAAAGGCGTTCTAAATCTCACCACAACTATTGCTAAAGCAACTCCGAGCATGGCGGTTAGAAGCCCACCGGAAATTGAAAGATAAAACGAGCTAAACAGGGCCTCAAGAACTTGAGCCCAATCTGTCTCCGGAAGGCCAATTATTGACCATCGAATTAAGCTAGCGATAGGCACAACAAGACCAACGCTCGCGATTCCAGCAAGTAGTGCCACCAGCGGCGTTTTATAGTTTTGCAGATCAATTCTGTTTAGACGATTTGCAATGACTGTTCCGATGGGTTTATTGCTCTGGGATTTAGACTCAATGACTAAAACCAAAACTGTGACAGCGACCAAGATTAAGGCTAGGGTTGCGGCCAGGTTTCTGTCGAAGCTTGCGCGATAAGCGTTGTAGATGGCTCTAGTAAAGGTGTCATAGCGAACGATGCTGACTGCACCGAAATCGCTGAGGGCATACAGAGCGGAAAGCAATCCTCCCGAATAAGCGGCACCCTTGATGTTTGGCCAAGTGACTTTCCTAATTACAGCAAATTTCCCTGCACCCAATGAAGAGGCAACTTCCTCAGTTGCCGAATCAAACCTTGCAAGTGCTGCTGAAACAGAGAGATAAACCAAAGGTGCTGTTCCCATGGTGAGTATCAACCAGGCTGCAAAAAAACCGCTGAGATAAGGAAACACGGCTAACCAAGAGTAAGCGGCGACATAGGACGGTATGGCCAGCGGAAGCGCTGCTAAAACTGCGAATACTTTCCGCCCTGGCAAGTTAGAGCGAACGGCAATCCACGCTTGAAAAGTCCCAATCAACATTGCCGAAACAGCGACTGTTAAAGCAAGAAGGAGCGAACTCGTCATTAACTCGAGAGTTCGGGTTTCTTCCAATATTTCTAGGAAGGATTCAAAGCCTGCTCCAAATACGCGAACTAGAAGATAGCCAAAAGGAATAAGGGCTAACAAGACAGCCAAGGCTGCCACTAACCAAATAGCTAGTGGCGGCCTTGCCTGCTTGTTATTCATCAGAGCAATCCGGCAGTACGTATCAACTCGAGTGTGACTGACAGGGTTGCCAAGTCAGAGAGATCAAACGTTGGAGATTCAACTTCGGTGATTGGCTTGATTCCATACATCGGGGCAAGTCCGATCAGCGAGTACTCGGCGGTTCTTTCAACAAAATACTGCTGAGCGGTTTTTCCGAGTAGCCACTTTGCAAATTCATTTGCAGCTGGGTTATCAGAAAGTACACCAACCCCTGCAACGTTGATTAGGTTTCCAGGATCTCCAGCCTGGAACCAGGCAACCTTCGATCGCATGTCCGTGACGCCAGTTTCCTCGGCTAGTTCAAACCAGTAGTAGTGGTTTATAAGACCAAGTTCAATTACTCCGTCTTCGACAGCCTGAAGAATCTGTGAGTTCTTTTCAAACAGCACGGCATTTGCCTTCATCCCGTTCAGAAACTCGCTTGCAGCCTGATCACCATCAAGAACTCGAATTGCAGTTACGAATGCCTGGAACGATGCATTGCTAGGAGCAATTCCAATTCTGCCTTTCCATTCAGGCATCGTTAGATCCATGTAGCTTTTTGGAAGGGTGGAAATTTTTTCAGGATCAAAAGCCATCACGCGGCCACGACCGGATACGCCAACCCATTGCCCGGAATCAGAACGGTATTCTGCAGAAACAAGATCCAAAGTTTCAGACGGAAGTTGCTTCAAGACACCTTCGTTACTAAGTGCCCCAAGTGCTCCGGCATCTTGAGAGAAGAAGACGTCGGCACGAACATTGCTACCCTCTTCAAGAATTTGAGCAGCTAGCTCAGCTGAGTCGCCATAGCGAACCTCAACACCGATTCCGGTTTCTGCTGTGAAGGTCTCCAGAAGCTCAGCAATGAGATCCTCTGCTCTACCTGAATATATGGTTATTGATTCGGCTGAGGGGGCTGGTGCGGAAGTTGCACAACCTCCAAGGCTCAGGCTTCCAGCGATTGATAGAACCAATGGCGCGAGCCACTTATTTTTCTTATTCATTTGTGTGCTGCTTTCAGTTTCGGATCGAATATCATTTCGACCGTCTGGTTTGCCTGCAGGCAGTTGCTTACAGGACTTTTTAGAGCAATCAGGACTTAGCTTCGGTGTCCTCGTCGGCCTCTTCGTCTTCGTAGAGATCCGCCCACTTGTCTTCGTAGTCAGGTTCAGTTGAACCCGGTGCCTTGGTGAGTTCTTTTTCTAGCGCACTGTAATCAGTGGAAGGGCTGAAGTACTTCAGCTCTCTGGCTACTTTGGTGTGTTTTGCCTTTTGACGGCCACGCCCCATGGCGAGACCCCTCTTTCGTATCTTGTCCGTGCCAGATTGGGCCCAGAAAACCTGAAATCTCCCTCAAGTTTAGCATCCAGCCTGAAACCTAGCTAGAGCCAAATCACAGCTGTTAGAAGGCTTAGAGCCGGCAGAGCCAAGTTCAAAACCAGATTGGCAATAGCCTTGAGCCTTTGTTGATTCTTTAGATACTCGTAGCTTTGGGCAGCAAAAGTTGAAAAAGTTGATAGCCCGCCAGCTAGTCCAACAACCAATGCAATTTCATATTCGCCACTTGAAACAGCAAGCCCCACAATAAACGAAGCAATCGAATTCACTGCCAAGATTCCCCAAGGCAGTGCTCCCGACCAGAAACCAGCTATGTGTCGAAGCACACTCCCTGCTCCACCCAGAACAGCAACCGCTGCAACTGAAATCAAAATTTCCATCAGTTAGGCGCCTTTTTCGATCTTCGGGAAGCAAGCTCTGTTCCAAGCCAGTAAGTGAAAATCCCAAGCTCCGCCCCTGCGGTAATCAAAGCAAGACCACTCATGGTGGTAAATCCACCGGCAAGCCCTGGTCCGAAGAAGCCGTTCCAGGTTTCAGAACGTTTAGAACCAATCACATGCACAAACCCAAGCCAAAACGCTCCGGCCAGATTCACGATTGACGTAGCAACAAGCTCGTGTGACAAATCCTGAAGGGCTAATTCAGAAATACCTAAGGTGACCAGAAAGCGCGCGATGGAACCAATTGCACCACCGAGAAATACCGCTCCAAGAACCTTTGCTGCCAAGGGTCCTACTTCTTTTTGGCCTTGGTTGCTCTCACGGGTTTACGAGAGCCCAGATTGAATGTGCTGGCAAATCCAAGAAGCAAGAAACCTCCGGCAACCCAAGCCGAAGCTTTAGCTCCGTCGGTGAATGCTTCACCGGCCGCCGTTTGGATTTCGGGACTGATTGCTCCGAGCTCAGGGATTGCTGCACCGGCTGATTCAACAACCGCATCAACAATCACTACCTGCTGAGACGACTCAAGCTGCAGATCACTAAGTCTGGTCTCCAAACTCGCCTGTGTGGAGGTGAACAAAACCGTTCCCAAAACAGCAATGCCGAGAGCCGAGCCAATCTGACGAACAGTTGATTGAGAACCTGAACCTTGCCCAGATTTATCCATCGGAACATCAACCATGATCACACCGGTTAGCTGCGCTGTTGCAAGACCGATACCGATTCCATAGACAAACAGGAATCCTGCAATCGAAGCCCAACCGGCATCGATTGTTGCGTTCAGTGCAATACCTGCAACACCAATTAGCTCAAGCCCAACACCGATTCGAACCGCCATTGCTGGGGCAAGCTTTCCGCTTAGTGCTCCACCAATTCCAGAAGCCAAGAATGCACCGGCTGCCAGCCACAACAAGACAAGACCAGAGCTAATTGGAGAAAGACCTAATACGTTTTGTAGCCAAAGTGGAATCGCAAACAAGATTCCAAATTCACCCATCGAGATAATTGCAGCCGCGATAGAACCGTTTCTAAATGAGCCAATCTTGAATAGATCAAGATCAAGCAGAACGTTCTTCTTTTCGCTCTCACGCTTTTTCTCCCAGAGAACAAAAGCGATAGTTGCAATCACAGAAATGAAAAGTGAAATTGGAATTACAGAAATTCCGCTTGTTGGCCACTCGTAACCAAAGGCGGAGAACTGATTGTTTGGGTTTACATCCCACCAACCGTAGATTCTTCCTTCAATAAGACCGAACACAAGGGTGGAGAACATAACAACGGAAATCGCAGCACCAACAAAGTCGATGCCACCTGCTCGCTGAGTGGATTTGGATTCTGGTACGAAGTACAAAAGTCCAGCGATGATCACAACGCCAATTGGAAAGTTAATTCCAAATGCCCAGCGCCAGTCAAAATCAGTTGCGAGCCAACCACCAAGAACTGGTCCGATAGCGACCATTCCTCCGATGGTTGCTCCCCAAACAGCAAATGCGATTCCTCGCTCTTTGCCCTGGAAGTTTGCGTTCACCAAGGACAAAGTGGTTGGAAGCACCATGGCGCCACCGATACCCTGCACCACACGAGCCATGATCATGGCAGAGGCGCTCTCGGTAAGTCCTGCCCAAACCGAGGCAATTGTGAAAATTACAATTCCGATAATCAACAGCCGCTTGCGACCGATACGGTCGGCAATCGAACCAAATACCAATAGCAGTGCTGCGAAGACCAGGATGTAAGACTCTTGAACCCACTGAACCTCAGCGGAGGTAAGAGCTAGGTCAACAATGATTGACGGGAAGATGGTGTTGACGATTGTTCCGTCGATGATCACGATGGAAATTGCCATCGAGATAAAGACCAGACCGATCCAGCGATTGCGGGTTTTTTGAGGCACGTGTATTTGTCCTTGCGGTTTGAATTGGACTGGCCGAAAAGTGGTTTGGGGCCAGCAGAATATGTCTAAGACACAAACCTAGTTTGCTCTTGTATAGAAGTAGGGGTTCTTGACGAATCAACACTCATGAAGAAATTTGCCTGAGTAGGCAAAAGTGAAGTGAAACTGGTGGCTCCGACCGGCGTCGATCCGGTGACCTAACGATTTTCAGTCGTTCGCTCTACCAACTGAGCTACAG
>CAZKQH010000067.1:0-6737 GCA_964554845.1 uncultured Rhodoluna sp.
AGCAAGCTCAATAATTGTTTGCGGCCGAAGCCCCCCATCAAGATGGTCGTGTAGGGAAATCTTGGGCAGCGCTTTGATTTTTGGATCCATTTATTTTTCCTTTTGAGAAATTAGCTGATTCGGTCGAGAATCAACTTTCTAGCAACCACTGCTTGAGCCTCAATGCTATAAGCATTCTCGATTGTCTCGGATGCGCGCTGGAAACGAGCCGGTTCATCGGTGTATAGCGTGTAGAGCGGATCTCCCACTTTTACGGTATCGCCTAGCTGAGCATGCAAAGTGACGCCGGCACCGAACTGAATTGGGTCTTCTTTTCTGGCACGCCCGGCTCCCAATCTCCACGAGGCAAGCCCTACGGAAAGGGCGTCGAGTTTGGTGATTACTCCGTTAGAGCTAGCCGTTACAGTTTGAGACTCTTTGGCAACAGGCAGTTTGGCATCAGGGTCTCCGCCCTGAGCGCTGATCATCGCGCGCCACTTATCCATGGCGCGACCATCTTTTAGTGCAGCTGCAACATCCGCATCTGGCTTTCCAGCCAGAGTAAGCATCTCGGTTGCCAACGCGATTGTGATTTCAACAACATCGGCGGGTCCCCCGCCTGCAAGAACTTCAACCGATTCCTCAACCTCCAAGGCATTTCCAACCTTGAGCCCAAGAGGAGTTGACATATCAGTAAGGAGTGCAGAAGTTTTCACTCCTGCGTCTTTACCGAGCTGAACCAAAACTTCAGCTAGCTCTCGAGCCTTGGAAAGCTCCTTCATAAATGCACCGGATCCAACCTTGACATCCAGTACTAATGAGCCGGTTCCTTCAGCAATTTTCTTGCTCATGATTGAGCTGGCAATAAGCGGAATAGCCTCAACGGTTCCAGTCACATCACGAAGGGCATAGAGCTTCTTGTCTGCTGGGGCAAGGCCAGAGCCTGCCGCGCAGATAACTGCGCCAACTTCCTCCAGCTGCTTTTTCATTTCGTCATTAGACAAATTTGCTCGCCAACCTGGAATTGATTCGAGCTTGTCTAGTGTTCCTCCGGTGTGTCCAAGACCACGGCCAGAAAGCTGAGGCACTGCAACGCCAAACACTGCAACTAGCGGAGCAAGTGGAAGGGTGATCTTGTCGCCGACTCCACCGGTTGAGTGCTTATCCGCTGTTGGAACACCGAGGGATTCAAAGTTCAGCGTCTCCCCCGAGGCAATCATTGCCAGAGTTAGATCTTTGATTTCGCGACGGTTCATACCGTTTAGAAGAATTGCCATCGCCATTGCCGACATCTGCTCATCGGCTACTTTGCCAGCTGTGTAGTTCTGAATCAGCCAGTCGATGGCTTCTTTCGTAAGCTCCTGCTGGCTACGCTTGGCGATGATCAGGTCAACCGCGTCAAAACTATTCACGAACGCTCGTTCAGTTCTCGTGGTCCAAATGCATCCGGAAGGACTTCTTCGATGGTTTTGATGCCCGAAACCGTTTCAAGCAACATTCCAGGGGCCGAGTGTTCAAAGAGTAGCTGGCGGCACCGGCCGCACGGCATGAGGATATTCTCGTGCTTGTCGACGCAGTAAAAGGCAATTAACTTGCCAGGGCCAGTTCGAAACAGATCAGATACCAGCGAGCACTCAGCGCATAAAGTCACACCGTACGAAGCATTTTCAATGTTGCAGCCGGAAACAATGCGTCCATCGTCTGTCAAAGCAGCAGCTCCTACCGGAAACTTCGAGTAAGGCACGTATGCCTTTCTCATCGCAGTAATGGCCTCTTGCTTGAGAGCGTTCCAATCAATGTTCATTTCTAGCCCTTCACATATGGAATACCGTCGGCAGCCGGTGGTCTGGAGCGACCAACGAAACCAACCACGGCGATGATTGTCACGATGTAAGGAACCATAGTGATGAAATTTGTTGGGATTCCAGGACTTACTTGGTTAGCCCAAACTCTCAAGATAATCGAGAAGCCAAACAGCAATGCAGCTGCTGTTGCATAACCTGGATGCCAGCGACCAAGAATAACAACGGCAAGAGCAATAAATCCAAGACCACCGGACATCTCACGTCCGAACGAGCCAGAGCTTCCAATAGTTAGTGCTGCTCCACCAAGACCTGCAAGAAGACCCCCAAGAGTTACCCACCAAAAACGGGTGCGGCCAACGTTGATTCCCACGGTGTCTGCAGCAAGCGGGTTTTCTCCAACGGCTCGGGCTCGAAGACCTAACTTGGTCTTGAACAGCACAAACCACAAAACGATAACTATCGCGATTGCGAGCCAGACCGTAATTCGGTTCTGGAAAAGCACTGGTCCAATAATTGGGATATCCCCGAGGAAAGGTATGTGAATAATCGGTAGAGTTCCAGGGCTGTTGGTTGCGGACTCATCTTCGGTGACCCACTGCTGGTAGAGGAAGTTTGTAATTCCAATAGCCAGTACATTCAAAACAACACCCACGATAATCTGCTGGGCCAAAAAGCGAATTGCGAATACCGCTAGCACAGCCGAGAAAAGCGCAGCTGTGATCATCGCTGAAATTATTCCAATAATTTGGTTTCCAGTCAGAGTGCTAACAACCGATGCCATAAATGCACCAGTGAGTAGCTGTCCCTCGATTGCGATGTTTACAACACCGACTCGCTCGCTCATAACTCCAGCCATAGCGCCGAGAATGATTGGGACCGCCAGAACCAGTGCAGAGCCAAGAATAAATGCCACCGGAACCACTTGCCCGCCGGCTAGCCATCCCAGTAAAGCAACCAGTGCGATTGCGCCAAAAAGAATAGATACCCAAATTGAAGAGCGGATGTTCTTAGCTACCTGCCAAGCAACAAAGCCTGCAATCGCCAGCAACAAAATACCTGATGCTATTCCAAGTGCGTTCGAGGGAACATCGATGTTAGGAAGCTGAACAGCTTCTCTAACTCCGGTCAATTCAAAAGCGACTGACTCTGGTTTTCCGAGGATTCCAAAAAAGACTAAGACAACGGCAGCGAGTGAGCCCATAACGATTGGGGTTTTCCCAGATTCACGAGTTTCTTTTTTAGTCTCAGTGCTCATTTTTTGCCTCCTCGACTAAATAGCTTGGATCTCAAGGCACTAAGTGCGCTTGTGGTCTGCGGAGGCGGGAGTCGAAAGATTGCCCTGATCAAAGGAGGAGCCGCGATGAACAAAACAATTGCTCCCTGAACAATTCCTAGGACATCAGGTGAAATTCCCACAATCTGAATCGCAGAGGACCCGGCCTTGAATGCCCCAAATAGCAAGCCCGCTAGGAGAACTCCTGATGCGGACGAGCCGCCCAAAAGCGCAACGGTGATTGCGTCAAATCCAATTCCTGCGTGGCTGGTTGGAGTGACACCCCCTGTTGAAGATAAGGCTTGATTAGCTGCCGCGATGCCAACAAAAGCAGCTGATAATCCAAGAGCAAGAACAAACGTTCTTTCCACATTGATTCCAGCAGTCTTGGCAGCCGATGGATTAAACCCGACCGCTCTGAGCCTGAAACCAATGGTTGATCTTTCCATCAGCCACCAGTAAAAAACCACAGCTGCAATCGCAAGAATGAACCCTAAGTTCAACGCGTAGCTTTCACCAAGCAGGTAGGGAAGGCGTGCAGTTTCGAAAGCAGGGTCAGATTTTGTGTAGCCGCCTGCAGTTTCTCCCTGCAGCAAAGCGTTATCACTCAGTAGGAAGTTGAAGAAGGAAACGATGATGTAGTTGAGCATGATGGTGGTGATAACTTCATTGGCCCCTGTTCTAGCTTTTAGGAATCCAACGAAGGCACCGACTAGGGCAGCTCCTAAAATCGCGGCAACTATTGCCACCACAAAGTGAATAACCGGTGGAAGTTCTATACGGGTTGCAACATAGGTTGCCCAGATAAGTCCAGAAACTAGTTGGCCTGTTCCACCGATGTTAAATAGCCCGACCCTAAAGCCAAGTCCAATTCCAAGACCAGCGGCAATCAGTGGTCCCGCTAGTCGAAGTGTTTCCGTTAAGGGTCTGATCGCACCTTCGAATGAGGCAGCGTTTGGATTGTATATCGAACCTTGAATCAATGCCCCGTAGCCAGCGCCCACCACATCGCCAGCTGCTCTAAGGCTCGCGAGCGGGTCGGCAAAAAAGTAACCCATGCTCTGTAGAAATTCTCTATTGGAAATGATCATGAAAAATGCACCAACAGCAAAGCCCAGAATTACTGAAACAACCGTCCTGGTCACTCCCCCAGAGAGAATCTCTTTGAAAGCTGCGTTCCAGTCAATTGGCTCTTTGTTCACAGATTTACTCATGCTGCAACTCCCGCCATCATCTGGCCGAGTTTTGCTCGATCGGTTTTGTTATCAACGATGCCAACAATGCGACCGCGATACATAACCGCTATCCGATCTGCCAAAGCTAAAACTTCATCTAGTTCGGTGGAAATCAGGAGCACAGCTTTGCCAGCGTTTCGCTCTTCCACCAGGCGCTCGTGGATGAATTCAATTGAACCAACATCAACACCGCGGGTTGGTTGAGAAACAATAAGCAAGTCAACTTCTCTCGATAGCTCTCTTGCTAAAACTACCTTTTGCTGATTTCCTCCAGATAGCTTTCCTGCTGGCGTTAGTGCAGAAAGGGTGCGAACATCAAACTCCTTGACTCTTTCTTCAGCCAGACGCGCTCTAGTTGCAAATGCAATCCCGAAGCCATTGGCGTAGGGCTTTGTGAAAGACCCGTTCAGCATTAGGTTTTCTGCGATAGAAAACTCTGAGATTAGACCGTTTTTCTTACGGTCCTCCGGAACGTAGCCAACACCTTTTTCTAGAATGCTTCTAACGGTCTTACCCCGAACACTTGATCCGGAAATTGAAATATCTCCCTCGTTGGAGTGGATTGGCCTTAGGCCCAAGATTGCTTCGGCAAGTTCGGTTTGGCCGTTTCCTTGCACACCTGCGATAGCAAGAATTTCTCCGGCCCTTACTTCAAAACTTACGCGATCTACCGCTCTCTGGTCGCGATCATCAAGAACCGAAAGGTCGGAAACATTCAGCACTACCTTGCCGGGTTCGGCAATTTTCTTGTCAACCGTCAAGCCAACATCACGGCCGACCATCATGCTGGCAAGCTCAGCAGTTTCGGTGCTTGGCTTTGCCTCGCCGACTACTTTGCCCTGACGAATAACGGTGATTTTGTCCGCAACGGCCTTTACTTCACGAAGCTTGTGGGTGATGAAAACAATTGAGGTTCCAGACTTTGCCAGCCCACGCATGATTTCCATCAGCTCGTCAGTTTCCTGAGGAGTTAGAACAGCTGTGGGCTCATCCAGGACCAAGACCTTGGCATCCCTAGCAAGTGATTTGATAATCTCCACTCGCTGCTGAACACCAACTGGAAGATCTTCAACAATTGCGTCGGGGTCCACATCAAACCCGAATCGATCAGAAATCTTTCGAACCAAAGCTCTGGCCGCATCTAAATCCAGCACGCCACCGCGTTTTGTTGGTTCGTGACCCAAGGCAACATTCTCGGCGACAGTAAAAACCGGAATAAGCATGAAGTGTTGGTGCACCATTCCAATACCGGCTGCCATTGCATCGCCGGGACCGGCAAATTCTGCGGGCTTGCCGTCCAGGAGAATCTGACCTTCGTCGGCTTTGTAGAGACCGTAGAGAACGTTCATCAGAGTTGATTTACCGGCACCGTTTTCGCCGAGCAAGCTGTGTATCTGACCAGATTCAACAACTAGATCAATTGCGTCATTAGCTACTAGGGTTCCAAATCGCTTGGTGATGCCCTTTAGCTCGAGTCTCATGCCGCACTCCTATGTGCAAATTGGTTTGGTCAGAAAATATTCTCTCACAGAAAAATTGAAGACCGGATGCCCCGAAGGGACACCCGGTCTTCAATAGTGATTTAGCTACTAGCCCTTTGGCTTGTAGGTTCCGTCAATGATTCCAGCCTCTAGCTCGGCTAGTTTGTCTACTAGGCCAGAGCTTACCTTTGAGGAGAAGTCAGTGAAGGCAGTGATTCCAACACCCTTGTTAGCAAGAGTTCCAACGTAAGGAGTTGCATCGAATGCAGCTCCGTCAACTAGGCCCTTGATTACATCGAATGTAGCGATGGTCATTCTCTTCTCAATTGAGGTAAGAATGTACTTCGCTAGATCTGGGTTTCCAGCTGCGATGTCAACGTCAACACCAAGCATTACTGCGTCTGGGTTTAGCTCGTCGATTGCAGACTGAACAGAAGTGAACTGGTTTCCTCCAACAGGAAGGATAACGTCAGCACCTGCCTGGATCTGAGTCTTAGCAATAGCTAGACCTTCTGGGTTGTTTGGAGCGAATCCACCCATGAAGTCTCCACCGTCTGGGTTAGCTGGGTCCCAGCCAAGAACGGTAACTTCTGCATCGTTGTCCATACCCCACTGCATTGCACCGTAGTAGTAACCGGTCATGAAGTCAGTAACTGAAGGGAAAGGAAGTCCTCCGAAGGTACCGAGTGTCTTTGAAGTTGAGTAGTCAGCTGATGCATAGCCTGCTAGGAAACCTGCCTCAGCAGTTTCGAATAGCAATGGCTTTACGTTGGTGCTCTCAGAAACTGAGTCAACTAGAGCAAAGTTAAGCTCTGGGTTCTCTGCTGAGATCTTGGTGATTGCATCGCCTAGAGCGAATCCAACACCGATGATGATGTCACAGCCAGCGTCAACGCTTGCCTGTAGGTTTGGCTCGAAGTCCTCAGGAGTTGGCGTACTCTTTCTCGTGCATCCAGGCCGCGTG
>CAZKQH010000068.1:0-6553 GCA_964554845.1 uncultured Rhodoluna sp.
TTCTTGGCTTTGGACCGTGAGTGATGTAACCACCGCGCATCTGAGGAGCACGAAGCGATCCCTGACGAGCGTTTCCGGTTCCCTTCTGCTTGAAAGGCTTCTTACCGGTACCGGAAACTTCACCGTGCTTGAGTGTTGACTGGGTTCCCTGGCGAGCAGCTGCCTGCTGGGCAACTACAACCTGGTGCATCAGTGGCACGTTGGTCTGCACGTCGAAAATCGCAGCTGGAAGTTCGGCAGAGCCTGACTTCTTTCCTGCGACGTCAACGATGTCGATTGTGTTTTCAGCCATTTAGATTCAGGCTCCCTTCACAGCGTTGCGAACGAAAACCAGCTGACCCTTAGGACCAGGAACTGCACCCTTGATCAAAAGCAAACCCTTTTCAGCGTCAACTGCGTGAAGCTTTAGGTTCAATGTGGTGACGCGGTCAGTACCCATGCGTCCAGCCATACGAGTTCCCTTGAATACGCGACCTGGGGTCGAGCTTGCACCAATGGAACCTGGCTTGCGGTGGTTTCTGTGCTGACCGTGAGAAGCACCAACACCGTGGAAACCGTGACGCTTCATGTGTCCTGCGAAACCCTTACCCTTTGAGGTTCCAACTACGTCAAGCATCTGACCGACTTCGAATACCTCAACACCGAGTTCTTGACCAACTGAATATGAATCTGCATCGTTGGTGCGGATCTCGGCGATGTAGCGGCGAGGAGCAACAGAAGCCTTTACAAACTGACCAGCGTCAGGCTTGTTTACCTTGCGAGGCTCGATTGCTCCGTAAGCAACCTGAACGGCGGTGTAGCCGTCGGTCTCAAGATTTTTAATCTGGGTGACAACGTTTGAGCCGGCTTCAACAACAGTGACCGGAATCATCTTGTTGTTCTCGTCCCAAACCTGAGTCATGCCAAGCTTCTTGCCCAGCAGGCCCTTAACAGTTCTATTAGCGTTAGACATCTTCTTATTCCTTAGAGCTTGATCTCGATGTTGACGTCGGCAGGAAGATCAAGACGCATCAGTGAGTCAACCGCTTTAGGGGTTGGGTCAATGATGTCGATGACGCGCTTGTGTGTGCGCATCTCGAAGTGCTCGCGGCTGTCCTTGTACTTGTGAGGAGAGCGGATTACACAAACCACGTTCTTCTCGGTTGGAAGTGGTACTGGTCCAACTACAGTTGCGCCTGCACGGGTAACCGTGTCAACGATCTTGCGCGCCGACGAATCAATGACCTCGTGGTCATACGACTTCAGTCGAATGCGGATCTTCTGTGCCGCCATCTGGACTCACTTCCGTTTCGTAAATGGTTGGTTCTAAAGCTTTTATTTCCTGCATCCCACACCCGCGCTCGGGCGTGTCGAATAACGACAAACCTAAAAAAACGAGTGAAGTTTTTAAGTTCTTGTTCGGCCTCCGGGGGTCTAGTTTCCTTGTGAAACAAGGGTTCTAGACACGATGCCGGAAGTGGATTGAGCTAGATGAGCCCAACTACTTGTGAACTTGTCAATCCTGCCACAGTGGGGCGTTTCAATGCAAGTTAAAGATCAAGGCTAGGTCTATATTTTGGCCCCCGAAGTGGCGCCTACCTGACCCCTAGAAAAACAGGGCTAAACGAGCCCGAACCAACTTGGCAAACCGATCGACATTGCCATCCACAACCCTAAGTTCTTGACGGTCCAGGAACATCCCTAAGCTGCCATCTGGATATTCGGCCAAAACACAGGGTTCTTTGGCCGCCGAGGCCTTGGTCTCAGCCTTGGTTCTCTCATTTAGGTGAAGAAGGACGAAATCCAGCCCATATTCGCTTTTGAGCTCCCCGGCCAGGCGATCCCAGCTGGCTTTTCGCCTAACCGGCGAATGGGTGATATCGCACAGCTCACACTTAGCGACGCCAACGAGGTGCCCGAAGAAATACTTCAATTCACCGATTACTCCCCCGTCGGCGTTATAAACCCCGATCAGGCGAATTGGCTTTTGCTGGTCCATAGGTGCTCTCAACCTAACTAGCTAGCTTTTTCTTCCAGAAAACTAGAAGGCAACTTCCAGCTGGCCAAGCTTCTCGGCTCCGCCGAGGCTTGAAACGGTGAGCTTGGCAAATAGCTCTTCGTAGACGTGTCTGTCTAACAATTCGTTATTCAAAAGCATCTTGATTGCCGCAAGTCCTGCCGGTCGCATGCTGCCATCGGCAACCTTGACCGCTACCCCGTGGCCGGAGGCAAGTCCAATAACGAAAACTCCCTCAGCACCGATCTTGGCAAGCATGCCCTTTTCCATCACGAGAGTGTCCGAGGCTCCATGGTCATCCACTACCCAAGGGTTAGCAAGCATCGCATCGCGGATCTGGGTTTCAGTCTCAGCGAATTTGCCAATGGCACGAGCAAGTCCCTGCAAGCTCATGAGGTGAAGCGGTGCCCCGCAACCATCGAAGGTGGAAAGTGGAATCTTCTCACCGGAGAATTCTTCGATTACCTCAACGATGAGTTTCTGCAGTGGGTGCTCTGGCTGCAGATATGTTTTGGTGTCCCAACCGTTTTTCACACAGGCTGCCAAAAATGCAGCGTGCTTTCCCGAGCAGTTGAAAGCGGCTCTGGTTTCAGTTGCTGCTTCCGCTCTTGCCGCTGGGTTTCCAGGCCATGCCACCGGGCACATCAAATCTGATTCTGATAATCCTGCATCCTCAAGAATCGAAAGCACGATTGCGGTGTGCTCGGGAGTTCCTTGGTGTGACGCGCTAGACATCGCAAGTTGCACACCCGAAAGATTCAAACCTGCACGCCTAAGGGCCAGTGCCTGTAAGGGCTTTACGGCAGAACGCGGATAGATCAGTTTTCTGGAGTTGCCGTGTTCTTGGATCAGTTTGCCATCAGGGCCGGTTAGACAAACCAATCCGTGGTGACGAGATTCGATGATTCCAGACCTTGTTAGGTAAGCCAGCTGAACGGTGTCAGAAACTTGATAGCCCCAGTTGGAATCGACCAATTGATTTTCTCCTAAAGAATTTGGACTGAACAAGCCACGAGTCTAAAGCAAAAAGCAACGACCCCCAGCTCAGGGAACTTGCTGGGGGTCGTTGGGACAGCGTCAGTTTCCGACTATGGCCGCACCGGCTTAGTTGGCTTGGTTGGCTTTACTGGTGCTGTCGGCTTTACGGGCGCAGGGCCCAAATCGGCAATCGCTGCACTTCTGCTGGCAAGAGCAGTTTCTTTGATCTGATCAAAGGTGGCTTTAGCGGCAATCTTTTGCTCGGTTGTCGCATCACCTGAAATAGCCGCACGGTACTCTGCCTTAGCTGCCTGAATGGTTGCAGCAAAGGTCGCACCGATCTGCTTCTTAGCAGTGGAGTATGTCTGTAAGGCTGGCTTGAGACTAGCCATTGCTTCTCTGTGAGCGGCTCGTTGAGTTTTGTAGTCATCGCGCGCTTGTTTGTAAGTTGCAACGTCTGACTTGAACTCAGTCATGGCTTCCTTGAAAGCCAAAATTGCAGTTCTGTCACGCGGTGCAATGGTTGGATCTGGGGTTGGTTCGACGGCAAAAGCTGGTGTGACCGCTCCACCTAGTAGCGAGGCCACAATGGCAGCTACCAAAATTGATTTCTTCATGTTTTTCTTCCTTCTTGTATTTGCCGGTAAAAGAAGGTTCCCACTGCTGTTTTGGAGTTTCATGTGAATACCCACGGGATTTCATTGGTTTTTGGCTCAATCCTTAGAGCCGCCAATACGATGAAACCATGTCAGCGCTCATCCTTGTCGTAGAAGACGATACTTCAGTTCGGGAAATGGTTTGCGATGCGCTCAAACTTGCAGGTTACGAGACCCGACCCGCCGTAGATGGGTCTGAAGCTCTAGCCAGTCAGCAAAAAACTAAGGCTGACTTGATCGTCTCGGATGTGAACATGCCAAAACTTGATGGATACCAGCTGGCTCAAAGACTTCGTGACCGCGGAGACACAACTCCAATAATCTTTCTTACCGCTCGGAGCGAGAAGCCGGATATCGGAAAGGGCTTTCGAGTTGGAGCTGACGACTACATTTCAAAACCTTTTGGGATTGAGGAGCTGGTTTTAAGAGTTGCCGCAATTCTTAGGCGAGCAAAATCAACCGACACTGCAAAGAGCCTCTCGGTTGGTCCGATAACTGTGGACCTTGAATCGGTTTCGGTGCGGTTGCACGGTGAAATAGTTCCGATGTCCCCGACGGAATTTAAGTTGCTTGTTGCCCTGATCGAGAATAAGTCCCGCGTCGTTTCCCGCCAGTTTTTGATGGATGAAGTTTGGGAAATGGGGTTTGCTGAGTCGGCTACCGTTGTTGATACTTACATCTCATACCTTCGTAAGAAACTGCACACCGCAGATTTTGAAGGAATTCGAACCATTCGTGGTTTTGGGTTTCAGATTACGGAAAAGTAATGAACCTAAGACGCAAGGTTATTGCGGCAAGTGCCGCCATGCTTTTTACCTCCACTGTTGGTTTGGGCGGCCTGGCAATAGGAATTACCTATCAGCAGGGATTGTCCAATGTTAAAAATGAGCTTGAGCAATTAGTTGCTCTGGTAGAGAAAGAGCAAGACCCGCTTGCCGCTGCACTCTTCGAGTTCGATGGTCTAAGCGTAAACGTTGCTTACCAACAAGAAGATGGCTCCATAACCATGCTCCAGGAAGTTTTTGTGTCGGTCGTTCCCGAGGATGAAATCGTGAAAGTCATTGATCTTGGCTACGGGGAGGCGTTGATACTTTCAAAATCAACCAAAGCCATAAGAGATCTTGTAAATCAACTACTTCCAATCGTGCTGCTGAGCAGTCTGGGATTTTCGATGTTGAGCGGTTTAGTTCTCTATATGGTTCTTCGACGCGATGTACAAGGGATTAGGTCTTTAGCTAAGTTTGCCAAAGATACAACTTTGGGTGAGGTATCCAAAATTCAAAATCAGCGGGTAAGCAGTGAGATTCAGGAGCTAGCGGAATCAATCCAAGTTATGGTTTCAACTCTTGAGCAAAATCAGGAGAACATGAGGGATTTTCTTTCAGACTCCTCCCATGAACTCAAAACTCCACTAACGGTCATTCGTGGTTATGTAGAGATTTTGCAGAAAGACGCTCAAGATCCAATTGAGATCGAGCGGCTAGAGAAAATCCATGCCCAAGCTCTAAAAATGCAGCACTTGGTGGCTGACTTGCTTATGCTTGCCGAGCTGGAATCACAAAGTTCATACCAACCCTCCAGCGTCAGTCTTGGAGAACTTGTGGATCAAGTCCTTGACGGCCAGAGCGTTCTTGAGCCTAAGCGAATCTTTGAATCCACAGTTGATTCTTCTGTGAAAATCACGGCAGATCCGGCTCTGCTCGAGCGATACCTCACTAACGCACTGTCCAACATCAGAATTCACACTCCCTGCGATACTCGAGCTCGAATCTCACACACCCTTTCACCAACCGAGCTGACGCTAACAATTGAAGATTCCGGCCCAGGACTTTCAAGTGAGCTCTTGGAAGGAGCTGGCACTAGATTTCGCACCGATGGAAAAAACGGTGGAACGGGTTTGGGTTTATCCATCATGAAGAGCATTATTCACAAGCACGGTGGCGATTTGGAGTTCTCACGAAGCCCACTCGGTGGACTGAAGCTTGTGGCTCGAATACCTCAATAACGGAAATGATGAAAACCCCCAAGGACTGATCCTTGGGGGTTTACTCAAAGGGGAACGCAGTACTTTACTTCTTCTTCTTTCTTGGAGCTGCCTTCTTAGCAACTTTCTTAGCTACCTTGGTGGCAACTTTCTTAGTAGCTTTTACTGCAGCTTTCTTCGATGGAGACTTAGGAGTTACTTTCTTAGCAACCTTCTTGGCTACCTTCTTAGCAACTTTTGACACCTTCTTGGTGGTTTTAGCTGCAGCCTTCTTTACAACCTTCTTGGCTACCTTTGTGGTTGCCTTCTTGGTTGCCTTGGCTGCTGCCTGTGCTGGAGTTAGAGGCTTCTTAGCCTTTGGAGTCTTTTTCTTAGTTGAAGCCTTCTCAGCCGCTGTTTTTTTAGCTGCTGGTTTTTTTGCCGCTGGCTTCTTGGCGACGCGAGTTATAAGTGTCATCCTGAAACTATGCCAAAGATTGCTAAGAGCAAAAACCAAAAATGGTTGTTAGCAAGTGAATTTTCTCTTTACTAAGTGAACTTCTTGTTCATCTACTTAACTACTAAACCCCCGAGATTTCTCTCGGGGGTTTAGTAAGAAGTAATGAAATTACTTGGTGATCTTGGTTACAGTTCCTGCACCTACGGTACGGCCACCCTCACGGATAGCGAAACGTAGTCCCTCTTCCATGGCGATTGGCTGGATTAGCTCAACCGACATTTCAGTGGTGTCACCAGGCATAACCATTTCGGTTCCTGATGGCAGGGTGATAACACCGGTCACGTCAGTGGTACGGAAGTAGAACTGAGGACGGTAGTTAGCGTAGAACGGGTTGTGACGGCCACCCTCATCCTTGGAAAGGATGTAGACGTTGGCGTCAAAGTTGGTGTGAGGTGTGATTGAACCAGGCTTGCAAACAACCTGACCGCGTTCTACATCTT
>CAZKQH010000069.1:0-6484 GCA_964554845.1 uncultured Rhodoluna sp.
CTAATCGATACCCAAGTATTTGACATGGGCTTTGTTCACCGGGCTCAGCCAGGGGTTGTATCCATTACTCAGACAACCGAAATGGGAACGGTCTACACAGCAAAAGAAATCAAGAAACTTGCTGAGCGCGCTCACAAGCACGGCCTGCTGCTACACATGGATGGGGCAAGACTTTCCAATGCTGCTGCAGCGCTAGGTCTTTCTTTCAAGCAGTTCACCACCGACGTTGGTGTTGATTTGGTATCTCTTGGCGCTACCAAGATCGGTGCCTTGGCAGCAGAGGCAGTTATCGTCACTGATTCGAAGTCAGCCCGCGGTAAAGAGCTTGCTAATGCAATGCCTTTCTTGCGCAAGACCTCTATGCAGCTGCCATCGAAGATGCGCTTTGTTTCGGCTCAGCTGCTAGCACTGTTTGAAGACGATGCCAGAGTTGCACTGGCTAACGCTAGGCACGCCAACGCAATGGCTAAGAGGCTCTACGAAGGTGTTGTGCAGATAGCGAAAAAGCACAAAGAGGTCAAGGTTCCAAACCCAACTGAAGCCAACGCTGTGTTTCCGATCCTGCCCCTCAAGGTCACTGCGAAACTTCAGAAGGACTACCGCTTCTATGTTTGGAACCAGGCCACCGGCCAGGTCCGTTGGATGTGTGCCTGGGATACCAGCACAGCTGATGTTGATGGCCTACTGGAGGCTCTAAGAAAAGCCCTGAAGTAATCGCCTCGGGAACAAATACCTAGTCAAGTTAGTTGCATAAAACATGTCTAAAATCCCTGAAACATCTGCCCCTTTGACCGCGCTATTGGCTTCTCGTTGGAGCCCACGCTCTTACGATCAAACCCATGAGATCTCTGACCAAGAACTTCTTTCCATCTTGGAGGCCGGCCGCTGGGCCGCTTCTTCCAACAACGGCCAGCCTTGGCGATTTTCAGTAGCCAAGCGAGGAACTGAGCTGCACGAGAAGGTCGTTGCGGGCCTTACTGGCTTCAACCAGTCCTGGGCGCCAAACGCTTCAGTATTGATTGTTGTCTCAATCAAAAAATCAGATGATGGTGTTTCACACAAGGGAAACTTCTACGATGCAGGGCTTGCCGTTGCCCAGATGAGCATTCAGGCTCAGGCAATGGATTTATACACCCACCAGATGGGTGGAATCTTGCACGAAGACTTACACAAATCACTCGGTCTTTCTTCTGATCTAGAGGTTGGGGTTGTTATTTCAGTTGGCAAGAAAGCTGCTCCGGAGAAACTAGAAGGACCAGCGCGTGAACGTGAGATCGCCCCTAGAACCAGACTCGATCTGTCTGAAATTGTGCTGCACGGCAAGCCGTAGGCTTGATGCATGTCCTTCGCAACTGAATTAGCGTCCTGGTATGCCCAGTTTGGGCCAGTGCTATTTGTTGCGGTTGTTTGGGGGTTGGTATTTGCCGGAACCGGTTTGTTAGTCGGCGCATTCATACCTTTTATCACCGGCGACTCATTGATTTTTGCCGCGGGAATCGTTGCAGCCAACTTCCCAGATGTAATAAACATCTGGGTGTTGGCAATAGGTATTGGAATATTTGCTTGGCTGGGCGATCAGGTTGGCTACACCCTCGGTCGGCACTTCGGTCGTCCGTACCTCGATAAGCGTCAAGGCGCGGTCCTTACCAAAGCAATTGCCAACTCAGAAAAGTTTTATCTGGCCTGGGGTTGGTGGGCTGTTGTTGTTGCAAGATTCGTGCCATTCGCGAGGGTGCTTGTTCCAGTAATTGCCGGTATCGGAAAGATGAACTACTACAAGTTCTTCTCGGCCAACTTGGTTGGGGCAGTGCTCTGGGGCTTTGGTCTTTCGGTAGCCGGGTACTACGCAGCAAGTATTCCACTGGTAAAAAACATCAGCTACTTCCTTGCGGTGTTCTTTATCGCAGCATCGCTGGTTGCAGGCATTAGAGCTTGGTATAAAAACAATAAGAGTGCCAAAATGGCACCGCTTTCAACCAAGCTCTAGAGGCTCCTCAGTCGGTCTTGATAACCAGATCGGCCAGCGATTGGGATTTCTCCCGAGCGTAGAAATCAAGCTCCTGGGCTGCCCAGAAATCAAACTTGTCCAGGTGCCGCTCTCTTTGGATCCAACGCGCACGCCTAGTTTCCTCGCTGGCTTCAAGCCAAATGGAAATATCAGCATGTTCTTTGGTGCGTTCGGTAAGCGATCCGCATCCCTCAACAATCAGCGGCGTACCGCCGGAAAATTCTCGCCAAGAAGATCTTTGATTTTTGACCCAGGACCAGTCCTGCCAAGAGGCAGTTTCTCGCCTTGACAATGGCTGCAGGATAAATCGCACCAGGTAGTCAGAACCTAAAGCCAGCCCATCCCAGCCTTCGAAGATGTTGTCCATGTGAATAACCCGTGGTGCTGATTCGCCATCGCGGAATAGTTGCTGCTGAAGGCTTTCCGCAAAGGTGGATTTACCAGAGCCTGCTCGGCCATCGATAAGAATGATTGGCGTTTGGTTACCGCGGTCGATTAGTTCAAGAACCTGAGAGCTGATTTTTTTGATCAGCGCGAGCTGATCTTTCTTTTTCTGGTCGGATCCTTCCGACATTTATTCAGCTAGGCCATAGAGGCGATCGCCAGCATCGCCAAGACCTGGAACGATGTAGCCGACGTCGTTGAGCTTTTCATCGAGGGCCCCTAAAACAACAGTGACGTGTTTGTTGCCAACGGCTTCCTCAACCGCCTTTAGTCCTTCGGGGGCTCCGAGTAGACAAACGGCTGTTACATCGGTTGCTCCGCGCTCGAAGACGTAGTTGATTGAGTCAATTAGTGTTCCACCGGTAGCAAGCATCGGGTCGATGATGAAAACCTGTCTTCCGGTTAGATCATCTGGCAATCTCTCGGCGTAAGTAAACGGCTCGAGAGTTTTTTCATTTCTCTTTATTCCAAGAAAACCAACTTCTGCCGTTGGCAGTAATTTCATCATTCCTTCTAGCATGCCAAGGCCTGCCCGAAGTATTGGAACGATGATTGGCTGCGGATTGGAGAGGTGAACACCCTTGGTCTTAGTAAGCGGAGTCTCAACTTCGATTTCTTGCACTTTAACTTCACGGGTTGCTTCGTAGGCAAGTAGTGTCACCAGCTCTTCGACCAGCAACCTAAAGGTTGGGGAGGGGGTGTTCTTGTCCCTAAGCACGGTGATTTTGTGGGTAATCAGTGGGTGGTTGGCAACATGGACTCGCATGACACCAAATCTACAGGTCTCCAATCCCACCCCAGCAACAGCTGCCGCAACAGGTTCTAAAGTTAGAACTACCAAACACTGAACGGAAAAACCCCAATGAATCAAAGCCCTGATCAAGCAATGGAGCTGGCCCTTGGCCAGGCCATGCTTTCAGGTCTTGACGTTCCCGTCGGAGCTGTTCTTCTGGACCCTTCGGGTCAGGTGGTAGCAGCCGCTCACAACGAGCGGGAGCTAACCGGAGATCCAACTGCTCACGCTGAGCTACTAGCTATTCAACGAGTTGGCAAAGCCAAAGGGGACTGGAGACTTGAGGATCTAACACTTGTTGTCACCCTCGAGCCTTGCGTTATGTGTGCCGGGGCAATAGTTGCAGCCAGAATCCCGAAGGTAATCTTTGGAGCCTTTGATGAAAAGGTTGGGGCAGCAGGTTCGCGCTATGACTTGCTTAGGGATTCGAGACTTGGCAACCCAGTTGAAGTAATCGCTGGAGTCCGTGAGGCGGAGTGTTCGAAGCTTCTCAAGGATTTTTTCGAGGCTAAGAGATAAGCCACTAGGCTGATTCACGGTGACGTGTCCGAGCGGCCGAAGGTGCAACTCTCGAAAAGTTGTGTGCGTGAAAGCGCACCGTGGGTTCAAATCCCACCGTCACCGCCATTTTTTAGTCTTTAGAGAACAAACCCAGTCTTCATTCGCGCTTCGCGACGAATCTTCTGCTCAGCTGGGTCTGGAACTGGAACAGCTGAAATCAAACGACGGGTGTAATCCTGGGTTGGTTTTTTCAGGATCTGATCCCGCTCACCAATTTCAACTAGCTCACCGTTTTGCATAACTGCAATCCGGTGCGCGAGCATGTCAACTACCGCTAGGTCGTGGGAAATAAACAAACAGGCAAACTTTAGTTTTTCCTGAAGTTCAACCAGCAATTCTAAGAACCTAGCCTGTACGGAAACATCCAGAGCACTGGTTGGCTCATCGGCAATCAACAGATCAGGTCTTAGTGAGATCGCGCTTGCAATTCCAACGCGCTGGCGCTGACCACCGGAAAGTTCGTGCGGGTATCGGTTGCGGTAGCTTCTTGGAAGTTCAACTGAGTCCAGTAGGTCTTCGACCATGGTGTTCAGCTGCGCTCCTGCTGCACGACCCGCAAGCAGGATTGGTTCGCCGATGCTCTCGCCGATTGGAAGCCTAGGGTTTAGCGAGCTACCTGGGTCTTGGAAAACAATGCCGGTGTGTTGGCGAAGACCGCGAAGCTGCTTCTCAGTTGCTTTAGAAATCTCCTCGCCTACTAGCTTGATGCTTCCGTTGGTGATTGGAAGCAGGCCGATGGCCGCGCGACCGACGGTAGTCTTGCCCGAACCTGACTCGCCAACTAGCCCAAGGATTTCTCCCGGGTAGATTTCAAAGCTGATGTTCTTGGCAGCTTGGAAAGCCGGGACGCGGCCTCGCTTTGGGTAAGAAATTGATACATCGCTAAGTGCAAGAACTGGCTCAGCTTGTTTGTTGACGGTCAGTTCGCGCTTGGTGGTGCGTCCTAGTTTTGGAACCGCTGCCAGTAGAGCCTGGGTGTAGGGGTGCTTTGGTTTGTTAAAGATCTGATCGGAGGTTCCGGTCTCAACCGTGAAGCCATCTTTCATAACCAGAATGCGGTCGGCAAGATCGGCTACTACTCCCATATCGTGAGTGATTAGAACTACAGCTGAGTTGAGCTTGTCCTTGAGGTTTCTCATCAGATCAAGAATTTCCGCCTGGACCGTTACATCAAGTGCTGTGGTTGGCTCATCGGCGATTAATAGACCCGGGTCGCAGGAAAGTGACTGGGCGATCATGGCGCGCTGGCGCTGACCACCAGAGAGTTGATGAGGATACTTATCGAAAGCTTTAGCTGGTTCCGGCAGTTCCACCAGGGTTAGAAGTTCAATTGCTCGCTGTTTTGCCTGCTTGTTTGAAAGCGGCATGTGGGTTTGAAGAGCTTCAACGATCTGGAACCCGATTGTGTAGACCGGGTTCAGTGCCGTCATTGGCTCCTGGAAGATGTAGGCGACTTCTTTGCCTCGGAATTTTCTAACCTGTTTCTGTTTTTCGCCAAGCATCTCGTTGCCGCGGATTTTTACTGAACCTGTGACCCGGGCGTTGGAAGCCAAAAGCGACATAAGACCCATCTGGGAAGAAGACTTACCAGATCCTGATTCACCCACGATGGCTAGCACTTCACCGGCTGCCACCTCGTAGTTCATGTCGATGGCGGCTGGATACCAAACCCCGTCAACCCAGAACTCGACGTTGTAGTTGCTAACCTGAAGAATAGGCGTGGAGCGCTCAACCATTATTTGGCTCCTTCTGATGAAACGAATTGAGTATGGCCAAAAGACCATTTTCTAGCTACCTGATAGCTGTGGTGTCCCTGGTTCTTGCTGGACTTGCTAGTGCCCAGGCCTTGTTCTTTGGCCCCGGTGACGAAGTCGAAACTCTGCTGTGGCTTAGCTTTGCCTTGGGACTTGTTTGGCTTGGCTACGTTGTTCCAAGCGCTGAAATCAAGAACCAGCAGCTGGTTATAGTGAACCCATTTCGAATAGCCAGGATCGGACTTGGTGCGATTGAGAATGTCGATACCCGTTTTGCCTTGAAGGTTTCTGGAAGCTTTGGAAAGCTTTCCGCCTGGGCAGCACCTGCTCCAGGAAGATTGCGATTGCGCTCCCATCCCACCGAGGACTTCAAGGCCCTTGGTCTCAAGGACGGTGAACAAGTTAGGCCTGGAGATTTGCCAAGCACCATTTCTGGATCTCTCGCCATGCAAATTCGCATCGCTCAAAACAGCGGGGAAGATCTTCCTGCCGAGGTGAAAATTAGTCTGAACCCGCTGGGCATTGCCCTGGCAGTTGTTCCAAGCTTGCTTTTGGTTTTTCACTACTGGACCTGAGCCTTCTTTAGCGTTTTGGCCAAAGCCTTATCTTTTTTACTAATTTTTCTTTTCTGCCTAGGATCAAATGCGTCGCGCAGTCCATCACCGATGAAGTTGATGCACAACGCAATGGTGACGATGAATAGTCCAGGCCACCAGAACAACCACGGGTAGACAGTAAAGCTGTCCTGGTTGTTGGAAATCAAAAGTCCAAGGGAAGTATCTGGTGCAACAACACCAAAGCCCAGGTAAGAAAGTGCTGTCTCGAGCAAGATAGCTCCAGACATCAATAGAGTCACTGAGACAATCACGACACCAATTGCGTTAGGCAAGATGTGCTTGAAGATGATTCGAAAATTCGATGCTC
>CAZKQH010000070.1:0-5205 GCA_964554845.1 uncultured Rhodoluna sp.
CCGCGGAGCTGAATTGTCTCAGCGCGGAATGGAGCGCAGTCGCGCAGACTACATGGGAATGCTCGGAACCGTCATGAATGCTTTGGCACTCCAGGACTTTCTTGAACAGGCCGGCGTTAGCGTCCGGGTCCAGTCAGCAATCACCATGGCACAGGTGACCGAGCCTTACATTCCACTACGAGCCATGAGACACCTAGAAAAGGGAAGAGTTGTAATCTTCGGTGCCGGTGCTGGCTTACCTTACTTCTCGACCGACACCGTTGCGGCTCAGCGCGCCTTGGAGATTAAGGCTGACGAAGTTCTGGTGGCAAAAAACGGCGTTGATGGAGTTTATTCATCCGATCCAAAGAAGAACTCCGATGCTAAAAAGCTTGAAAAGCTCACTTACCAGGAAGCACTGATTCAGGGCCTAAAAGTTGTGGACGCCACCGCCTTCTCGTTGTGCATGGATAACAAAATGCCGATGAGAGTATTTGGGATGCAAGGCAAGGGTAACGTCACCGACGCTATAAAAGGCAAGAAGATTGGCACGACAGTCACCGCCTAAAGTTTTTTGATTGAAAGGAAAGTGAATAGCAAATGATTGACGAGATCTTGAAG
Organism: uncultured Rhodoluna sp.; assembly: GCA_964554845.1. Taxonomy (GTDB): domain Bacteria; phylum Actinomycetota; class Actinomycetes; order Actinomycetales; family Microbacteriaceae; genus Rhodoluna. The sequence continues at coordinate 601 of CAZKQH010000070.1, forward strand.
ACAGCTTCAGAGAAGATGGGCAAAGCTGTCGAATCCGCCAAGGAAGACTTCGCCACCGTTCGCACTGGCCGCGCCAACCCGCAGATGCTTCAGAAAATCATGGTTGATTACTACGGCACCGGAACACCTTTGGCGCAGCTCGCATCTTTACAGAACCCAGAAGCCCGCACTATCGTCATAACTCCTTATGACAAGGGAGCCCTGGCAGCAATCGAGAAGGCCGTGAAGGATGTTCCAAACTTAGGTGCAACTCCGAATAACGATGGAACAATCATCCGCGTCACGCTACCTGATTTGACTGAAGAGCGTCGCAAGGAGTACGTAAAGCTGGTAAAAACTAAAGCAGAGGATCACCGAGTTTCGCTGCGCAACATTAGGCGCAAAGGAAACGAGGAGCTTGATGCGCTGAAGAAAGATGGCCACGTCGGCGACGATGAACTTGCCCGCGCCGAAAAAGAGCTAGACACACTTACCAAGAATCACGTAGATGCCATTGATGACGCCCTAAAGCGCAAAGAAGCCGAACTTCTCGAGGTGTAAGGCTAAATTGTCTGAGGTAAAGGCCCAGGGGGGTAGGTCGCTATCTAAGTCCCTAACGGTGGGCTTGTTGCTGGCCGCAATATTCTTGGCTTCGCTACTGATTTACAAAGAACTTTTTATTTTGCTTGCAATTGCCGCGACCGCAATTGGGGCATGGGAGCTATCAACCGCCCTTCGCATAAAAGGTTGGTATGTGCCTAGAGTTCCAGCTGTGGTCGGATCGGTAATTATTATGCCTGCCACTTACTTCGGTGGTCCAGTTGTCCAATGGCTAGTTAGTCTTGGGATTGTCGCCGCACTTATTCTTTGGCGAACAGTTCACCTTCTCTGGGAACGTCGCAAGGCAAATTTCCAAACCCTCATTCACACCATTAGAGATTTTGGCGCTGCAGCTTTCTTGGTGATCTACCTACCCCTGTCTTTGAGCTTTTCTATGCTGTTACTTAGACGAGAAGAAGATGGAGCGTATTGGGTTCTAACCTTTGTCGCTACGGTGGCACTAATTGATTCCGCAGGCTATTTATTTGGCCGGGTATTTGGCAAGCACAAGCTTGCGCCAGGGGTAAGTCCAAAAAAGACCTGGGAGGGGCTACTGGCATCAATCATTTTCGGTTCAGCCACTGCAATTACACTAACCATGTTTTTGCTGCAGGGTCCTTGGTGGGTTGGACTCATCCTTGCTGCCGCAATAATTTTGGCAGCGGTCTTTGGAGACCTTGCCGAGTCACTTATCAAGCGCGACTTAGGAGTGAAAGACATGTCAAAACTTCTTCCTGGGCACGGTGGCATGATGGATCGTCTAGATTCGTTGCTTCCCTCGGCCCTGATGACTTACCTGGTAATGGTGGTTTTCTTTGGTTGAGACCCCAGGTTTCGCCAAAGCCCAGGGGATGGGATACAACCCCGAGCAAGTTGATGCCTTGCTGGATCTGGCTAAGGCTCAATACGAATCGCCAGATCAAATTCTGCTTCGCGCCTCCGATCTTCGTGGCCTTCGATTGGATTTAGTTAGTGGAGGATATTCGATTTCGCAGGTAGATGCGGCGCTGGATAACCTAGAGGATCACTTCATTAGGGCTGAGGTTAGAGCCTTCAGCGAGCGTTTTGGCGAAGCTGAACTTGCGAAACGATTTGAGGAGTTGCAGCAAGCACTTCTTCCGAGGCTCAGTCGGGAAAAGGGTAAACGCTTCACCAAAGTATCTTGGTTAGCCCGCGGTTATGACAAGAAGAAGGTGGATGAGCTTTGTGACCAACTGGTTTCCCATTTTAACGGTGGAACCAAAGTAGGGGTTGCTCAGGTAAGGCGAGCACAATTCACCGCCACTCGATCTGGGTACTCCATGCCCCAAGTCGATAGCTTTCTGGACAAAGTGATTGAGGCGTTGCAACTTGAAGTCTCAGACTAGCTACGGCTGTCTTGGCATCTTCGCCATATTCTTTCTAATCTATGTGGCGCTATTTGGTTCCGGTGGAGACTCATCTCCAACACCGTCTCCAACACCGAGCATCACTGAATCCATATCTCCAACTCCTGAACCAACCGAGAGCTCCGATGCCATCCCAAAGAGAAAAAGGGGTGAGGCACTTCGCGCTCTTGCAAAGCTGCCAATTAAGGGCCGCGCTCCACAAACCGGATATTCGCGTGAAATGTTTTCTGACGACTGGGATTACTACAACGGCTGTGACGTTAGGAATCGAATCCTTGCTCGGGATCTCGTTCAGTACAACTATCGATACGATTCTTACTGCATCATTGAGAATGGAATTCTCGAGGACCCTTTCACCGGACAAGTAATCGCTTTTCAGCGAGGGGTAAGAACCTCTCTAGATGTTCAAATTGATCACGTTGTCTCACTGAGCGATGCGTGGCAGAAAGGCGCTCAGCAGCTCTCTGGCTACCAACGCTTCGCGCTCTACAACGATCCATTGAATCTTTTGGCGGTCTGGGGTCCAGCTAATAGTTCAAAAAGCGACTCTGATGCTGCCAGCTGGCTACCTTCCAATAAGAGCTTCAGATGCTCATTTGTGGCCAGGCAGATAGCCGTGAAGGTCAAATATCAGCTCTGGGTAACCCAGGCCGAGCACGACGCCATGGCTCGAGTACTGGCCACCTGCCCCAAGAAGGGCCTTCCTAAATAGCCTTACCTAGCCCTCGCGCAACACTCAAGGTAGAGTTGAAGGTCGCGGGGCAATTATTTGGGAAGGATTTGGTCATGGGCAAGTACGAAGCCATCAAACCAACCCTTGCTAAGCGAATTGTCTTGTCCTTTGATGAAGCCCTAGCCAAGCGCGGACTAGCTAGACCACACCTACCAAGAGTCACCAAAGCCAAATCCTTTCCAGTTTTGGGCTTTATTTTTGTTGTCAGTTTGACGCTGGTTTACGTTGTAGATCCATATTCGGGAAATCTTGCTAGTGCCTCAACTATTCAGGTTTACGACCCAGACGATGAGCAAAATCAGAGTTTCGTTTTTGATGACGAGTACACAGTTAGTTTTGAGCGAGGCGGGTACCGGATGATTTCTGGATCTGCTGCTAAGAGCTATTTTATTTTGGCTGCCCCTATGCCAGCTCCGGGAACAGCTCAGGCTTATGCGCTTGAGTACATCGCTAAGCGTGACTGGGGAATGGATCAATTTTCATGTCTTGTAAATCTATGGAACAGAGAATCTAACTGGCGTCATCTCGCAAAGAACTCTTCGAGTGGTGCCTATGGAATTCCTCAGGCTCTACCGGGATCAAAGATGGCAACTGAGGGTGCGGACTGGATGACCAATCCCCAGACTCAGATTCGCTGGGGCGTCAAATACATAGCTGCAAGATACAAAAACCCCTGCGGCGCTTGGGCGCATTCTGAAGAACATAACTGGTACTGATGAAATCTCGTCGCAATCGTGGTTCCAAGTGGGGTGCCGAGTTTCAGCCCCTTGATATGGAGAGAGTTCGTATTGGTGTAAAGCGCACCGAGCTAAAGCGTGGAGTTGAGTACTCCGTTCAGACCACCACGGGAGCTAAAGCAGAAGACGATAAATCCTGGGTTTGCCCAAACTGTAACCTAGGAATTTCAAAGGGGCAAAGCCATACAGTTGCCTGGGATTCAGTTCGAGGAGTGGATACCAGAAGACACTTTCATAACGCGTGCTGGAAAGCTTTTCAGGGTCCACTACTTTGATTGAAATCACTTCCTCCACCGAACTTCCCTCAAATCGGGAACCCCTAACCCTTGTAACCTCTGACAATCTAAAACTGGTTGCCGAACTGGCTACTCCAGTTCAAAACAAGTCAAAGGCCGTGCTGTTGACTTTGCATCCACTGCCAACCGGTGGCGGGTTTATGGACTCTCATATTTTGCGAAAGGCTGCCAATCGCCTTCCAGCACTTTCTGATTTAGCGGTGCTGAGATTCAACACTCGAGGAACTACCAGCCCGCAGGGCACCAGCGAGGGTAGTTTCAGTGAAGGCATCGATGAGCGGCTTGATCTTGAGGCCGCACTTGAATTTCTCAAATCACGGGGCCTAGGACCGATTTGGCTAGTTGGCTGGTCATTTGGTACTGAACTGGCAATTAAGTATGGGTTTGATAAAGAAATTGAAGGCGCCATCTTGCTATCACCTCCGCTACGAAGAGCCGGGGAACAGGATTTGGTGAAGTGGGTCGGCAGTGGGAAGAAGTTAGTTGCTTTGGTTCCCGAGCACGATGAGTACCTTGCTCCAGCTGCAGCTATCGAAAGATTTGCTGTTGTTCCTGAAGCAGAAGTAATTCCCGTGGATGGCGCTAAACATTTATGGGTGGGGGAGCCTGCCACCAAAAGGGTTCTGAACGAAATTGTGCGGGCAGTTAGCCCAGCAAATTACCCCCTACCGGATACTTTCTAGCGCTTGTTTTGACGAGGGACAAAAATCTCTCGAACTATAAAAATAATTGAAGCAGCGAACGGTATCGCAACCAGTGCCCCCAGCACTCCAAGTAGCGCCCCGCCGGACAGTGCGGCGATAACCACAATTGGCGCTGGAACCGAAACCGCTGCTTTCATAACCCTTGGGCTAATCAGGTACGCCTCTAGT
>CAZKQH010000070.1:5215-6366 GCA_964554845.1 uncultured Rhodoluna sp.
AATAGATCAAGTAGTAGACGGCGAGAACAATTGCCGATGTTGGATCCACAGCTAGGGCAACTAGTACCACCAGTGCTGCACCAGTGACCGAACCAACCAGCGGAATGATTGCAAGAATGAAAACAACAAATGCCAGCACTAGAGCAAATTGAAGCCCCAGTAGCGTCATCACGATAAAGCCTAAAAACGCATTGAGTCCGGCAACTGAGACCTGCCCAATCACATACCGACCAACCGAATTGGCAACCTGATCTGAAATCTGGTTGTAGCGATTGCGCTTACTTTTTGGAACTAACTTTGAAAGTGAAGCCTTTAGGCCATCAAGCGAAGCCAAGAAGAAAACGGTCAAAACAACAACGATGATGAAGCCAAAAACTCCGTTGAACAAGTTGATTCCCACCTGAACAACACCTCCGACCATGGTTGGCCAGTTGGCAGAGTCGGCCAGGAAAGTGCCGGCATTAGAAAGCGCTGACCCAATCGCACCTCCCAGTTGCTCATCCAGCCTTATGACAAAAGGCAGCTGGGTGATGTCTTGAAGCAGCTGGGGAGCGGTTTCGAGGAAGCGAGTGCTCTCGGTTATCAAGCTTGGAACCAGTGTCCAGATTAGAATCCCAAGCAGTCCCAAAAGCCCCACGATCACAGTCAGAACAGCTAGCGGTCTGGGGAAATTCAATCTCTCCAGAGTTGATACCAACGGGTCCAAACCAAGAGCTAAGAAGATTGCAGCAAAAATGTAGGTGATGACGTTAGCCAGCGTGGCTACAGCGCCACCTAAAAGAAGTGCGGTTAGTACGCCGAGGCCGCCAAATAGCCCAATAAGGAATGGATTCGAAACTTTTAGGTCTTGAGCTGGCATTTAGAAACCGGTCTTTTCTATTCGAGTGATTTTCTTGATGCCTCAACAACTTTTTCTAGGTGCTCAAGGTATGAACCTACGGTGCGTCTTTCAATTTCTAACTTGGCAAGCTTTGAATTAGCTTCGTCCAGCTCTCTGGCAGCGCGGTTTTTAGCTTCTGCAATTATTTGTCGAGACTCTGCCTCGGCCATAGCAATCATTTGCTCAGCTTGGTCTCTGGCAGCATCGGTGGTCGCCTTGTTTATGGAACGAGCTGCCGACTCAATTGTCTCGGCTTCAAGTTGAGCAGCAT
>CAZKQH010000071.1:0-2296 GCA_964554845.1 uncultured Rhodoluna sp.
GCCAACAGCAATCGCTCTTTCGCATCGTCTGGCGGAGAAACTCGCCAGTGTTCGAAAATCGGGTGAAGTGGCATTTCTTCGTCCAGATGGGAAGACTCAAGTCACAGTAGGTTTCGATGGTTCAACACCTAAGACAATTGAAGCCGTTGTTGTCTCGAGTCAACACGATGATGGTGTTTCTCAAGAAGACATTCACGAAGCCATTAGAACTCATGTGATTAATCCGATTCTTGAGCAGTCTGGTCTTGATTTCTCGCAAGCAAAGTTCTTCATAAACCCAACGGGGAAATTTGTCGTCGGTGGACCTCAGGGAGACGCTGGCCTTACGGGGAGAAAGATTATTGTCGACACCTACGGTGGAGCTGCAAGACACGGAGGTGGAGCTTTCAGTGGGAAGGACCCATCAAAAGTTGACCGATCTGCTGCCTATGCGATGCGCTGGGTTGCCAAGAACGTGGTTGCATCGGGAGCTGCCGATAGAGCAGAAGTTCAAGTAGCCTATGCAATTGGCGTGGCAAACCCGGTTGGAATCTATCTCGAAACTTTTGGCACCGAAAAGGTTGAAACTTCACTTATAGAAAAAGCGATCAGAGACATCTTCGACCTCAGACCGCGTGCAATTGTTGAACAGTTAGACCTATTAAGACCTATCTACTCAAAAACTGCCGCCTATGGTCACTTCGGAAGAGAACTGCCGGAGTTCGGCTGGGAGAAGCTCGATCGCGTCGATGCGTTGCGATCCGCACTGAAGCTCTAAATGCCAAAGATAGCGAAGCTGGCTATCCAGTCAAATCTTCCACAGCTCGATCGGCTATTTGATTATCTTGTGCCAGACAATCTAGCTCAGCAAGCGGAAATAGGTTCTCGAGTCAGAGTCTTGTTTGGAAGATCTAAGAATCCTCTTGATGCATTCATAGTTGAATTCCCAAAAGAGTCGGAGTTTTCTGGCCGGCTCAGTGAGGTTCTAGATGTTGTTGGTCCTTCGAAAACACTCACAGCAAACATTTTCAAATTGTGCCAGCAGTTGGCAGAGCGGTCGGCGTCTACTCTTGGTGATGTTCTAAAACTAGCGATCCCACCTCACATGCCAAAGGCTTTCACTCAACATCTGCAGGCTGTTGCCAAAGGTGAGGTTCCCGGTTCGTTCAGAGTTGGTTCTCTTGATGATCAGGCGGAGGCAATGCTTGCCGCTGGCCAGAAATCTTTTGTTCTGGCAGAGCCCCGTCAAGTAGAGCTAGTCCTAGGTGAAGGTGATGCAGACACTCCGGTTTGGGTTCGAACCTTCGTTTTGCTTGCGGGTGCGAATCTGCAGCTAGGCAAGTCAACTTTGATTCTTGTACCTGATTACCGCGAGCATGAAGTAATCATGCAGGGACTGGCTATCTCTGGACTATCCGATTACGTTGCCAACTATTCACAGGAGCAAGTTAAATCAAAGCAGTACTTGGGTTTCTTAAGCGCACTTGAAGAAAGGCCTCGAATCGTAGTCGGGTCTCGGGCCGCGGCGTTTGCCCCGGCTCACAACCTTGGCAGCATTCTGGTTTTCGATGAAGCTGACCGAAGCTTTTCTGATCAATCGTCGCCCTATCTACACACACGCGATGTTGCACTGGTGCGTCAATCGATCGAAGACTGCTCCCTGGTCTTTGCTTCACACTCAATCTCAAGTGACATGAAACGGCTAATTGACTCTGGTTTTCTCACGGATAGAACTAGACCTTTTGCCATCCCGCGTATTTCAAATTCTGAACCTGGACTCCGAGTTGATTCGCACGCCTATTCAGCAATCAAGGCTGGTTTAGAACTTGGCCCAGTTCTGGTGCAAGTTTCTTCATTAGGTGATAGCACTGCGATGTACTGCAAGTCCTGCGATGAACCAGCTAGGTGTGGTGAGTGCCAGGGGCCGCTATGGATCGATTCTTCAGGAGCAAAAAAGTGTCGGTGGTGCAATGCATTCCAAATCAACTACAGGTGTTCTTGCGGCGGTTCAGATCTCGCCCTTGGAAGGGCTGGAGCTACTCGAACGGCCTCAGAGCTAGGCCGTGCTTTCCCTTCTGCGCGGGTAATTGAATCAACGGGTCAGGTTCGTACCACCCGCATTGCCAGAGGCCGCACTCTCGTTGTTGCAACAGCTGGTGCTGAACCATATGTAGCAGGCGGATACAGTGCTGTTGTGCTTCTCGATGCCAAAGTTGCTCTTTCGAGGCAAAACCTCCGCGCGCAGGAAGAATCAGTTCGAGCTTGGTCTAACGCTATTGCAAAATCTGTATTTAGAATATTATCAATTTTATATTTA
>CAZKQH010000071.1:2306-6044 GCA_964554845.1 uncultured Rhodoluna sp.
CAAGTGTTCTTGTAGGAGTTTCAGGGGAGTTATCCCAACTATTTTCACTTTGGAACCATCAGAAGATTGCCGAAAACGAGTACAAGTCTCGCCAGGAACTCAGTCTGCCTCCAGCTCTTCGGTTGGGAAGCATCACCGCAGAGGCATCACTGCTTTCGGAGCTTTCTGAGATTCTTGCGAAAGAGCCTTCCGTTGTCAGAATTGGGCCAGCTCCGCTGGAGGTCAGTTCTACTGGCCAGCAATGGAGACTGATATTCAAATACCCATATTCACTCGGTTTACAACTTGCAAAATTGCTGAAGGTTGAAGTGGCACGAATCAGTGCAGGAAAACTGAGAACCTCTAGCTCAGGCAGAAGCGCCAGGGCTATTACCGTGAAGATGAACGACTCTGAAGTAGTCTGATTTTGGAGATCACTTGAGAATTATATTTGCCGGTACGCCCGCCAATGCGGCCAAGACCTTAGAGGCACTTCTGAAAGCAAATCATGAAGTTGTTGGGGTGCTGACAAGAATGGACGCACCTACTGGGAGAAGTGCAACATTAACCGAGTCTGAAGTAGCGCTCGTTGCTAGCGAGCACGGATTGCCCGTACACAAGTCAAATCTTCTTGACTCACGCACAAGCGAATGGCTTGCTGGTTTGAAACCAGATCTTGGAGTCATTGTTGCCTACGGCTCTATTCTCAAACGCAATCTGCTAGAGATACCAGCTGGTGGTTGGCTAAACGTTCACTACTCGCTACTGCCAAAGTACCCAGGTGCGTCTCCGGTGCAGCAAGCGCTGTTGGAGGGGGAATCAACAACTGGCGTCACTGTTTTCAAACTCGATGAAGGCGTGGATAGTGGACCTATTGTTGCGCAGGCAGCAGTTGAAATCGCGCCTGATGCGACTGCGGGTTCAGTTCTTGAGGGCTTAACCCTTCTGGGTTCAGATCTTTTGATAGACACATTGGCAAATCTTGAGAGCCGTCTTGCGGCAAAAACCGCACAGGACAGAGTTTCAAAGCATCCCGTGACTCGCAAAATTTCTCGCGCCATGGCGAGAATTCAGTTCGGCACTCCTGGTTCAAAGATTGTGAACTTGGTTCGGGCTATGAACCCCGAGCCAGTTGCTTGGTTTGAGTTTGAATCGCAACCCATTCGTGTCTTGGAATCTACCATCACGGATATTGCAGGTCTGCCAGTGGGTGTAGCTTCATTAGTTGACGGCAAACTTGTCGTTGGTTCGTTAGACAAAGCAGTTGCTCTTCGAACAGTACAGCCTGCTGGCAAAAAGCCTATGGCGGGAGCCGATTGGTTTAGAGGACTGCGTCGAGATTCGTTGACGCTAACGTGAGTAGAGAAGTCGCTTTCGATCTTCTAAACAGAATTCAGTCGGACGATGCGTATGCCAATCTGATTTTGCCCACGCTTATCTCTAGGGCAAAGCTTGACTCACGCGATGCAGCATTTGTCCAAGAACTAGCATTTGGCACAATTCGGAATTGGTTGCTATACGAGAAAATCATCGAAGCAGCTTCATCAAGAAAAATCGACGACATCGAACCGGATGCGCAAATTGTCATGGTGCTAGGCGTGCATCAGCTTCTAGAAATGAGGGTGCCTACGCACGCTGCAATCAACGAGAGCGTCAATCTAGCAAAAATGAAAGCAAGTAAAGGTTCTGTTGGGTTCGTCAATGCAGTGCTTCGGAAGATCGCTTTAAAGGAGAAGGACGATTGGATCGACTCTGTGACTAAGGGTCTTTCTGAACTGGATTCTCTTTCCATTCAGTATTCTCACCCAACATGGATTGTGCAGGCGTTCAAAGCTGCTCTTACTTCCCGCGGCTTGGATGGAAACTTGGAGGATCTGCTCGCTAGCAATAACTTGGCGCCAAAAGTTTCACTAGCTGCCTTACCTGGCTTCTGCACCCCAGATGACTTTGAGCAGGAGCAGCAAGCTCAGAATAGATCACCTATTGGAGTCGAGATTTCGGGGAATCCCGCAAACATTGAGCTGGTGAAAAGAGGATTTGCTCGTGTCCAAGACCAAGGCTCTCAGTTGGTCACGCTTGCCTTAGTTGCAGCCCCAATTGAAGTAGCTGACGATAACTGGCTTGATATGTGCGCTGGACCAGGCGGCAAAGCAGCAATCCTTGCAGCGTTGTCGCTAGAGTCAGGTCAGAGATTTATCTCTAATGAGGTTTCTGATCACAGGGCGAAGCTTGTGATCAACGCTCTTAAGCCGCTGGGCGATTTTGAAGTGATGACTTCAGACGCTCGAAGTCTTGGACAAGAATCAGAAAAGTTCTCAAGAATTTTGCTTGATGCTCCCTGCACAGGACTTGGCGCTCTAAGGCGTAGGCCTGAATCTAGGTGGCGAAGAAGTACAGATGATTTAGTAGACCTAGTTAAGCTTCAGCGTGAATTGATTCAAAGCGCATGGAACGCGCTTAAACCGGGAGGAGTGTTGGGGTACGTGACTTGTTCTCCCCATCTTTCCGAAACGACCGGACAAGTAGCTTGGGCCGAGGGAAGATTCAAGGGGGAACTTGAGTTGATAAATGCTAACGAAATTCTGAATTCAATGAGCCCCTCTCTAAATTTGGACGAGTCTCTTCGCACCGCACAACTTTGGCCTCATGTTCATGGCACAGACGCGATGTTTCTTGCATTGTTGCGTAAGTCGATAAACTGAGCTCATGACAGCACGGATTGCTCCTAGTATTCTGAGTGCTGATTTTGCGAATCTCGAAGCCGAACTTGCAACAATTAGCCATGCAGATCTGATTCACGTGGACGTCATGGACGGGCACTTCGTGCCTAACCTGACACTTGGAGTTCCCATAGTCAAGAGAATCTCAGAGGTCACAAGTGTTCCTCTAGATATCCATCTAATGATTGAAGCACCCGAGAAGTGGGTTAGTCAGTATGCGCAGTACGCAGGTTCGGTGACTTTCCACTATGAGGCAGCTATTGATCCAAGATTGGCGATGTCTGAGATTCGCAAGGCCGGAGCAAAGGCAGCCATGTCGATTAAGCCTGGCACCTCATTTTCAGAGGTATCTGAGCTTGTCGAGGATCTTGACATGCTGTTGATAATGACTGTTGAGCCTGGCTTTGGGGGCCAATCTCTAATTCAAAGCACAGTGCCTAAGGTCACGGAGGCTTTTGATTTCGCCAATAGTAAAGGTTTGAAACTTTCTATTCAGGTTGACGGGGGAGTGACTGCGCAAAACATCGCAGAACTTGCTAGAGCTGGAGCGGATACTTTTGTCGCTGGAACTGCAGTGTTTCAAGCCCCTAATCGAAATTTCGCGATTGACCGTCTCCGGTCCCTTGCCATTACGCTTTAAGGCATGACCACTTTTTACCAACTTTTTGAAACGCTTAGCGACCGTTCTGTCTCGATGCCTGAAGGTTCACGCACAGCTGAGCTTTTAGCCATGGGCACCCACGCTATTGGTAAAAAGATTGTCGAAGAAGCTTCGGAAGTTTGGATGGCTGCTGAGCACGAAAGTAAGCAGGCTACAACGGCTGAGATTGCTCAGTTGATTTACCACTTACAGGTGCTCATGATCGACAGGGGTATTTCTATGGAAGAGCTTGAGGGAGAACTTTAGATGCTACGGGTAGCAGTACCGAATAAGGGAGTGCTTTCAGAGGCTGCAATTAGCATGCTTAGCGAAGCTGGCTATGTCGTTCGCAAAGACCCGAAAGATCTGCACGTAATTGACAAAAGCGCGGGAATCGAA
>CAZKQH010000072.1:0-5489 GCA_964554845.1 uncultured Rhodoluna sp.
TTGTTGAAACAGAGAAGTAAACACCAGGGGAACGAACTAGCTGGGACACAACTACTCGCTCAGTTCCGTTGATGATGAAGGTACCCTTTTCAGTCATCACTGGGAAGTCCCCCATGAAAACTGTCTGTGACTTAATTTCACCGGTTAGGTAGTTGGTGAATTCAGCTTTGATATAAAGAGGCTGGGTGTAGCTCTTACCCTTGGTCTTGCACTCGTCAGGAGTGTAGGTCGGGTCGTACAAAACAGGCTCGCCGAAAACAAGACCCATCTTTGGGTCTTGTGAAGAGTTAGCGGAGTCTTCGATTGGAGAGATCTCTTCGAATACTTCGTCAAGACCGGTCTTGGCCTTGTTACCTTCTTTAGCTCGCCACGCTGGTCCTCCGATGAGCTGTTCAAAGCTCTCGGTCTGCAAGGAAAGAAGATCAGGTAGATCGATCTGTTCTTGTACCTTTGCAAATGATGGGCGTGATGCTAAACGGGTGTTTTTTGCGTTTTTCGCAGCCAAGGGAGTCCCTCCAGGGCAATAGTTAGTAACCGGTCAGATTTAGGGCTGTCCCGAAACCGATAGTCGCCGAAATATGCGTACAGAGCGCGCCACAATATGCACACTGGTTTTTTGGGGTCAAGTTGACATCTTATAACGATTTAGCCACGTTTGTAAACACCCTCTTTTAATCCCGAATGGGGCAGATTTTGGGTGTAAAAGCTCTATTTATCGGCGATACGGCCAACCCGCTGCAGATAGGCCAGATAGCCAAACAGCGGAAAGGCCAAAGACAAGACACCTAAGTAAATCCAGAGCAAAACTACGTTTGAGGAAGAGGCCTCAAAGCCTCCGAAGTTCTCCTCGGGAACCAGGAACCTTATGGCTACGCCAATTGAGACCAAGACAAAGAAGATTGCCCAAAGTGAACGCCTTGGCTGAGCTGGGCCATCTCTATTAGCCTGGCGAGCGCCAAAGTACGCCCCGATAGCCGGCAGGAAGATAACGGCCCCGATCTGGGGACTAAACCAAAAGATAATGAACCCAATTAGGGCAATAGCCCCGAATACGGTCATGTGTTTGCTGAAGTTCATACCTTTTTACTACCTAACCTTTGGGGAATGGGTATCTAGATTCTGGCATACCTAGCCAGGGTCTGACTCCAGCGCGTTCTATGGGGTTTACCTCCTGGAAACCCGGGGTTTGTTGTCTGGACATTTGGTAGCTAGAGTTTTGCTTACCAACAATCCGATGGTTGTTGATCGGCCTTTAGCCGACCAATGATTTCGTGGTTGAAAAAATACAAAACAAGGGAACGCAAACAATGGAACTAAGAAAGATTTTCCGTGTTGTAGCTGTTGCCGCAGTTGGAGCACTTGTTGCTACAACTGCAGTTGTTGCTCCGGCAAACTCAGCACCTAGAACTTTGGTGAGAATTGGTGAAGGAAACCTTCGCACCTCACTAAACGCTTCGCACGTTGACCACAACCTAGTTGAGAACGGTACTGTTGCCTACTTGACCGGTGATGGTTTCAACTACTACAACAACAAAGCTGAACTAGTTTGGAAGACCGGTTTCGGTAAGGTCGAGCTACTAAGCAAGAGCCCGCTAAAGGTTCGCACCACAATCAACCCAGGAATCGTTTGGTCTGATGGCACTGCCATTGACGCATACGACCTACTGCTTCCATGGGTAACCGCTTCCACTCACTTCGAAGACGAAGCTAGTGGAACTACCTGGATGGATGCCAACGCAGGATCCGGAATGGAAAAGATCGTCAAGTTCCCAGAGATTTCTGCCGACCGCAGAAGCGTCACTTGGACTTTCAAGACTTTCGACTCCGGTTGGGAGCTGTTCTTCGGAATTGGTAAGCCAGTGCACGCACTGACTCAGCTTGCTTACCCTAAGGACTCAAACTCTGCAGCCAAGGAGCGTTTCTACAAGGCGGTAAAGGCTAAGGACTGGAAGGTTCTATCAAAGCTTTCTGACAAGTGGAACAACGCTTACAACTTCGTTGACACTGTGAAGATTGACTCGAAGACCAACCCGAAGCTATTGGTAACTGCTGGTGCTTACATGGTGAAGTCATCTAACCCAAGCAAGTCCATGACTTTGGTTGCTAACCCGCTATACCGTTCAGGTCCAATTCCAGCTATCAAGACCATTCAGCTGGTAACGATTCCGGACCCAACCGCTATGGGACAGGCTCTAGCAAACGGTGAAGTTGACATCATCTCGCCACAGGCAACTCCAGCTCTTGTTGCTTCGCTAAAGAAGCAGAAGAACACAACTGTCTTTGGATATGGTGCTGCAACATTCGAGCACTTCGACATTTTCCTAGATGGCCCAGCCTTTGCGGGAATGTCAGATGCCAAGAAGCTAGATCTTCGCAAGGCGATCTTGCTAACCATTCCTCGCGAGGAATTGGTCACCAAGCTAGTCAAGCCAATCAACCCAGCAGCTAAGGTTTTGGACTCAGTGAGCGTTTACCTAAACAGCAGCCCGTACCACGCAAAGATGGCTGCCGTAAACGGAATCAAGCCTTACAAGGAATCTGAAACTAAGCGTCTAGCTGCGGCGAAGGCACTTCTTGAAAAGCACGGTTATTCAACAACCAACCCATTCAAGATTTACCTTCACTGGGGTGGCACATCCAACGAGCGACGCATTGCAACTGCTGCGCTAATGGTTGCTGCTGCTGCCAAGGTTGGCATCACAATCAACAGCCAGCCTTCTGCAACTTGGAGCCAGGAAATTGATGGAAAGAAGAGCCAGGACGCACAGTTCTTTGCTTGGTCTCAGACATCAACTCTGTTCAATGCAAACCTTGCAATCTACGGAAATGACAATGGTGAAGCTCGCGCACAGAACTTCATCAACTGGATCAACCCAACTGTAGAAAAGGCAATTCAGAAGCACTTGAACAAGACCCTAAGTGCTGAAGAGGCCTTCAAGACCAACCTCACATTTGAGAAGGAATACTTCAAGGATGCAGTTGGCCTTCCACTGTTCCAGTGGGCATCTGTTGCAGCAGCTAATAAGAACCTGAAGAACGTAAAGCCAGGACCATTGTCTCCAGAAGTTGTCTGGAACTACTGGGAGTGGACTTACTAATTCGTGGCTAATTAGTTAGAGCCAAAGCTGGCCCCGAGGTGAAGACCTCGGGGCCAGCTTTTTTTCGCTATAGAATTGGCGATAGCTTCAATGAGGAGGGCCTTTGTTTTCTTACATACTGCGCCGACTCGGCGCCGTTGTATTGGTCCTAATCGGATCTACCTTCCTGGTTTATGTCCTGACCGCTATTTCCGGTGACCCTCTTGAGAATTTACGACTTTCTACAGAACCAAACGCCCAATTACTTTTAGCAAGAGCGATAGAAAAGCTTCAGCTAGAAATTCCGCCTCCGATTAGATACTTTGCTTGGCTTTCTGGGCTTCTGGGCTTAAACGGCGCACCTACTTTCGGAATCACTGTCGATGGCAGCGAAGTCTGGGACATCATGGAAATTGCGATTCCAATCTCAATTCGCCTGGTGATAATTGCGACCATTCTTTCGGTGATCATTGGAATCGCAATCGGAATCATTTCTGCGCTTCGCCAGTACAGCAGATTCGACTACACCATCACCTTCACAGCTTTCCTATTCTTCTCACTGCCGATCTTCTGGGTTGCCGTATTGCTCAAGCAATTCGCGGCGATCGAGTTCAATGATTTCTTGCAAGATCCCGTAATCTCAACCACCTGGCTGGTGGGCCTTTCCCTAGTTGGCGGTCTATTTTGGGGAGGAATTCTCGGGGGCAAAAGATCGAGTTTCTGGATAGCCTTTGGCGCTTCCAGCGTTGTGACATTCCTAACGCTTACTTATATCTCATCAACCGGTTGGTTGCTAACTCCTTCACTTGGCCCGGTACTTATTACCTTGATGGCTCTAGGTATCGGACTTGGCATAACCCAGCTTTCCAATGGTGTTTCTAACCGCAGAGCTGTGATTGTTGCCGTCGGTGTTGCAGCACTGACCCCTGTTTTTTACTTCATCATGCAGCCGGTATTCACCACCGAGTTTGATGGTGGCTTGATGCTGTGGCTGGCAGTGCTTGCAGTTGCAGTTGGCGCTGGGATCGGTTTTGTAGCCGGTGGCGATGACCGCCGTGCCATCGCCAGAACTGGCGGTCTAACCGCCTTCTTGAGCGCTGGATTAATTGTTTTAGATAGGTTCATGCAGTCCTGGAACGAGTACTACAACAACGAGTGGATCTTTGGTCGCCCAATTGCAACCGTTGGAGATTCGACCACCGACCTAGAAGGCGACTACTGGCTTAGCGGAATCGATGGGTTTACGCATTTGTTGCTTCCAACAGCTGCCCTGATGCTTATCTCGGTTGCGGGTTATGTTCGCTACTCCAGAGCATCCCTACTTGAGGTACTAAACCAGGACTACATTCGCACCGCTAGGGCCAAGGGACTAAACGAGCGAACCGTAATCATGCGTCACGCCTTCAGAAACTCACTCATTCCTCTAACTACGATCATGGCTTTTGACTTTGCAGCTGTATTGGGTGGGGCAATCATCACCGAGCGAGTCTTTGCCTGGCGTGGCATGGGAACGGTGTTTAATAACGGCCTTGCAGCCTACGACCTAAACATGGTGATGGGTGTGGTGCTTATCACCAGCATTGCAGCCTTGCTATTCAACTTGATTGCTGACCTGGTTTACGCAGCTTTAGATCCTCGAATCAGAGTCACGAAATAAAGGGGAATGAAGATGTCCACACAAAATCTCGGCCGTGGCTCAGAAGAGTCCCTCGAGCAAAAAGAAACAGCAGGACTTAGCCAAGGGCAGATTGTTGTTAGAAGATTCCTTAGGCACCGCGCTGCCATGGTCTCACTTTTTATTCTTGTCTTCATAATCCTTTTCTCCTTCACCGCCGGTGGTCTATCTCTGGGCTCTTCAGAGAACCCAATTCGAATCATGGGATGGTGGCCCTACGACTACACCGACATCTTGGAGTTCACAGGAGATGGATCGCCAACTCTGGATCTGTTCCCGGAGTTTATTGATGGCACTGGAATGAACATCGGCCCTCACCCATTCGGCCAGGATGAAATTGGTCAAGATTACTTTGCTCTAGTAATTCGTGGGACCCAGCAGTCAATCACCGTGATGTTCATAATCGGTGCTGTTGCTGCCCTAATCGGAACAGCTCTTGGCGCAATCGCCGGATTCTTTGGCAAGTGGGTTGACCAGCTAATCATGAGATTCGTTGACCTAATCATCACCATCCCAACTCTGATCATTGGTGCCGTTATCGGTGTTCAGATTGGAAACCTAGGTGTGCTGTTCCTAGCTTTGTTCTTGGGATTAGTTGCCTGGACCGGCCTTGCTCGATTGGTTCGGGGAGAATTTTTGTCCTTACGTGAGCGAGAGTTTGTCGATGCAGCACGAGTTGCGGGAGCATCGAATTTTCGAATCATCTTCAAGCACATCTTGCCTAACGCAATTGGTGT
>CAZKQH010000073.1:0-5479 GCA_964554845.1 uncultured Rhodoluna sp.
CATGGTCGCCCATTAGATCTGACTTATAAAGAATTTGAGCTTTTGACGTTTTTGGCTCAGCACCCGGGAAGAGTCTTCTCGAGAGATCAGTTGCTGAGTGAAGTTTGGGGATACGACTACTTCGGAGGAACCAGAACTGTGGATGTTCACATTCGAAGACTTCGAGCCAAACTGGGCGATCTTGAGGCATTGATTGGGACCGTTAGAAACGTTGGATACCGCTTCAATCCAAGCGATTCAGAGCTAGCAAGCCTTTAGTTCAATAAAAGTTAACCGCTAGGACGCCGACCGCTTCTTGGATAGAGAACTTAGCTGGCTGGCATTTAACCGCAGAGTATTAGAACTGGCTCAAGATCCGACCATGCATCTTCTTGAGCGAGTTAATTTCTTGAGCATCTTCTCTTCAAACCTCGATGAATTCTTCATGGTTCGAGTTGCAGGTCTCAAGCGACGCCTGGCCACCGGCCTTGCAGTCAAAAGCCCGTCTGGGCTTTCCCCAAAAGAAGTCCTAACCAAAATTTCAGAGGAAGCGCACGAACTTCAACTGGCTCACGCCAAATTGTTTCTTGAGGTAATCGAACCAGAGCTAGAAAAACACGGTATCAACCTAGTTCGTTGGAACGAGCTTCGAGACGACGAGAAGCTTTCGCTTCAGGACTATTTCCAGTCACACATTTTTCCAGTCCTAACTCCACTTGCTGTTGATCCAGCCCACCCGTTCCCGTATATCTCCGGCTTGTCATTGAACCTGGCAGTTGTTTTGCAAAATCCTGGAACTGAAAAAGAGCACTTTGCCAGAGTGAAAGTTCCACCGCTTCTTCCCAGGTTCGTTTTGATTCCAAACTCAGATAAAAACGAAGGGGTCCGCTACGTACCTCTGGAAGATATCATTGGCGAATTTTTGGGACTACTCTTTCCTGGAATGACAGTGCTTCAGTATCACAACTTCCGAGTCACCAGAAATGAAGACCTTGAAGTAGATGAAGACGAAGGAGAGAACTTACTACTTGCCCTGGAGAAAGAATTACTTCGCAGAAGATTCGGTCCTCCGGTTCGCCTTGAAGTTGCAGATGACATGAACCCGCAAGTTCTCGAACTTCTGATTCGTGAGCTTGATATTTCAACTCAAGATGTTTACACCCTGCCATCACCACTTGACCTAACTGGACTGAGCGATATTGGATCTCTTCCAAGACCCGAGCTTCGTTTCCCTCCGCACCCAGTGGTGACAAATCGCCACTTACTGCCTCGCGAAGATGAACCGTTGAATATGTTTACCGTGCTCAAATCTCGTGAGGTCTTGGTTCACCACCCTTACGAATCTTTCTCCACCAGCGTCCAGGAGTTTTTAGAGCAAGCGGCCGAAGATCCCCAGGTTCTTGCAATCAAACAAACTCTTTATCGAACCTCGGGAGATTCTCCAGTAGTTGATGCATTGATTCAGGCCGCTCAAGCTGGCAAGCAAGTTTTGGCACTTGTGGAGATTAAGGCGCGCTTTGACGAGCAAAACAACATCACTTGGGCGAGGAAACTTGAGCAAGCTGGCGTACATGTGGTTTATGGAATGGTGGGCCTAAAAACCCACTGCAAACTAGCTCTAGTCATTCGTCAAGAGGGTGGGTCTCTAGTTCGGTATTGCCACATCGGTACCGGAAACTACAATCCAAAAACTGCCAGGTACTACGAGGACTACGGGTTGCTAACCTCGAGGGAATCAGTTGGCGAGGACCTAACTAAGCTTTTCAACCATCTGTCTGGCTACGCTCCTGAGGCCACTTTCAAATCCCTCTTGGTTTCTCCTGTTGGAGTAAGAGAGGGTTTGACTGACCTCATCGAGCAAGAGATTCAGCTCCACAAGGCTGGAAAGAAAGCTCGCATCAGCATCAAGGTCAACGCCCTGGTCGACGAAGAAATAATTGATTCGCTCTACAAAGCCTCAATTGCCGGCGTACCAATTGACATCCTGGTTCGAGGAATGTGTGCTCTAAAGCCAGGTGTGCCTGGTCTTTCCGAAACCATTCGAGTTCGATCGATTCTTGGCCGCTACCTTGAGCACAGCCGAATCTTCAGCTTCCTTGGTGGAGGAGATCCTAAGGTCTATCTTGGCTCGGCGGACATGATGCACAGAAACCTTGACCGCAGAGTTGAGGTTCTGGTTCGGCTCAGTGAGCCGGATCACGTAAACAGCATTTTGGAAATGTTTGAGCTTGCCATGAGCGAGCAGGTTTCCTCCTGGGCACTTGAGTCGAGTGGAAACTGGGTGCGCAGCCAATTTGATTCAGAAGGCAATGCTCTGAGAGATTTCCAAGACACCATCATGAAATCCATCTCAGAGCCACGGGGCAAATAGCGCTTATGGAAATATTTGCCGCCGGAGCGGTCTGCTGGAGAGAAGTCGGCAAAGACCTGATGGTGGCAATAATCCATAGAGGTCGCTATCAAGACTGGAGTTTCCCCAAGGGAAAAGTTGACTCTGGAGAGACCTTGGCCGAAGCTGCTGTTCGGGAAATCAAAGAAGAAACCGGTTTGAAGGTAAAGCTTGGCGTTCCCCTATCGACAGTTTCTTACCCGATTGACAAGGTAAAAACTAAGGTCGTTCACTACTGGGCTACCAAGGTTTCCGATAAAGCACTGGCAAGTTCTAAATTCAAACCAGACGAGGAAGTATCTGAAGTGGTTTGGGTAAAAGCAGACCAGGCATTTGCAAAACTCAGCTATAAGCACGATCGTGAATTGTTGCAAGAGGTAATTGATCTTCGCAAAAACGGAATGCTAAAAACTAAGCCACTGATAATAATCCGCCACGCACATGCCACACCACGAGCGGACTACGTTGGCGAAGATGGAAAGCGCCCCCTTCTTCCAGAAGGGAAAAAACAAGCCAAGGAGCTAGTTAGACTGCTAAGTGCTTACGGGCCAAAGAGGGTGTTTACAAGTCCTTGGCGTCGCTGCAAAGACACCATCTCTCCCTATGCCAAGGCACATCGCTACAAGATCATTGACCGAGGCGAGCTTTCTGAAATGGGAAATGCTAAAGGACCAGCTCGAACCGCCAAGGTTGCCAAAAAGCTATTCGCCGATGCCAGATCTTCGATTTTGTGTACGCATCGACCAACTCTTCCAACAATCACTCAGGTATTGGCAAGCTACGCCGAACCGAAACTAGCCAAACTAATTCTCGAGGCCAAGGCTCTAAAGCCTGGCGACTTTATCGTGCTACACCTAACCACCGCAGGTAAGAAGCCCAGACTTGTTGCTGTTGAATCTCAGAGTTTAGAAGAGCGCCTCTAGCTAAAGTTTTTTCTCGCCCACCGCTAAATGTAGGCTTGGGACATGATCGAAACCGTCAGCCATGACCTTCCAACCCTTACTGGGCGTGACGGTAAACCAGCTAAGTGTTTAGTGACCGGTGCTACTGGCTACATAGGAGGTCGCTTAATCAGAGAGCTTCTGGCTCATGGCTACCGAGTGAGAATTCTGGCTCGCAATCCAGAAAGATTAAAAGATCACCCCTGGATTGACCGAGTAGAAGTTGTTTCTGGCGATGCCCACGACAGTGCCGCGCTGGACAAGGCTCTCGAGGGCATCGACGTTGCTTACTACTTATTGCACGCTCTGATGAGCAAGGACGACTTCGAGCAAGAAGAAAAAGACATCGCTCAAAAGTTTGGCGAATCGGCCAAGAAGGCGAACATACAAAGAATTGTCTACTTGGGCGGAATTATCGCTAAAGACGAGACGCTCTCCCCTCATCTTCAGTCCAGAGCCGACACCGGAACGATTCTTCGAAGCTTTGGGATCCCAACTATTGAGCTTCGTGCTGGAGTAGTTATAGGTAGCGGTTCGGCATCTTTTGAAATGCTTCGCTACCTCACCGAGCGCCTGCCAATCATGACAACCCCACGTTGGGTTGAAACAAAGATTCAACCGATTGCGGTGAGGGATGTTCTGCGGTACCTAGTTGGAGCAGCTGCACTGGATAAATCCATTTCCGGTGATTACGACTTCGGTGGACCAGAAGTCTTCAGCTACCGTGACATGATGATGAAATACGCCGAGGCTGCGGGACTTAGAAAAAGAATCATCATTCCGGTTCCAGTGCTAACCCCAAAGCTTTCCAGCGGTTGGGTAGGTCTTGTCACACCAGTTCCAATTACTCTGGCGAGAAGATTGGTCGAGAGTTTAAAAAACGAGGTCGTTGCACGCGACGACTCAATTAGAAAACTGATTCCAGATTCCAAAAATGGACTTACTCCATTCAAGACAGCCGTTGAGCTCGCATTGACTCGAATCAAGGAGGCCAACGTAGAAACCCGCTGGACTAATGCCTCTGTTCCTGGAACTCCATCTGATCCACTTCCAACTGACCCGGACTGGGCTGGAGGAACTCTATATACCGACGTTCGAACTGTGCACTCAGATGACTCCATCGAAACTGTCTGGAAAAGAATTGAAGGCATCGGTGGCAAACACGGCTACTCAACCGCCACCTGGGCCTGGGAGCTTCGCGGTCTTATGGACAAATTTGTCGGTGGCGTTGGTCTTCGCCGTGGACGTCGTGATGAGAACACACTCATTGAAGGTGAGGCATTGGACTTTTGGAGGGTAGAGGCAATCAATAGACCTTTCCTTCTTCGCCTTAGAGCCGAGATGAGAATGCCGGGACTTGCCTGGTTGGAGTTCGTGGCTGAAAAAGACTCCGCTGGCACCGGAACCCTGATTACTCAGCGAGCATTGTTTGCCCCGAAGGGTCTGCTCGGTCATGCTTACTGGTGGGCAGTCTGGCCAATGCACGGACTGGTGTTTCCTTCAATGGTTAAGAACATGGCCGGTCCATCAGTTCGCAAGATAAAGTAAGCAGCCAAAATGACAAAAACCACCTGGGCCGTTATTGCCCTGTTCGGGGTCACCATTTCTTGGGGTGCTGGTTTTGTATTGATGAAAGACGCTATTGACCAACAGCCAGTCTTTGATTTTCTAGCAACTAGATTCACTCTGGCAACACTTGTGATGATTGCGGTTCGGCCGCAGGTGCTAAAGGGAGTTAATAAACAACTGCTTTTTAGGGGGTCCATTTTAGGAGCTACCCTTGGGCTGGCCTACATCACACAGACGATTGGACTTGCTCTAACTACAGCAGCCATCACTGGGTTTCTTACTGGTTTGTATGTGGTCTTTACTCCGATTCTGTTTTGGCTTATTTCCAGAAGGAAAATCGAAGGGAAAGTAATTGTTGGCACGGTGCTGGCATTTGTTGCACTGCTGCTTATTTCGTTCAATGGTTTTTCTGTCGATATCGGGCAGGTTTGGTTGATCGCTTGTGCTCTTCTTTTTTCTTTTCACATCATCGGACTTAGTTTCTGGAGCACCGCCAACGATGTATATGCGCTCACGGTAATTCAACTTGGCGCGGGTGCTGTTATTTGCTGGCTAGGAGCACTCGCCGATGGCTACCAGCCACCGCCTAACGCAGGTGTCT
>CAZKQH010000074.1:0-5413 GCA_964554845.1 uncultured Rhodoluna sp.
CTTTGGATGCCACGCACAAAGTGCCTGATTTACCCGGCAACCCTTAGACTCAACCGGTGATTGCTTTCTTGCCTGGGCTACTTACCGGATTTTCCC
Organism: uncultured Rhodoluna sp.; assembly: GCA_964554845.1. GTDB lineage: Bacteria > Actinomycetota > Actinomycetes > Actinomycetales > Microbacteriaceae > Rhodoluna. The sequence goes on from CAZKQH010000074.1 coordinate 97, forward strand.
TAATCATTGCAATTGGCGCTCAGAACGCCTTCGTAATACGGCAGGGCCTGACAAAAAAACACGTACTACTTGTTGTTGCAATATGCGCAATCTCGGATGCGCTTTTGATTCTGTTAGGTGTGGCGGGCCTTGGAGCACTAATTTCTGGGATGCCTTGGCTACTTGAGGTAATCCGCTGGTTCGGGGTTGCCTATCTGACTTGGTTTGGAATCAGGTCAATTCGCTCGGCGTTCAAGACTCAAGCCCTCGATGCATCTGGGGTTCAAAGTGCCAGCGCTAAGACAGTGGTGCTTTCGGTGCTTGGTTTTACCTTCCTGAATCCGCATGTTTATTTGGACACTGTGATTTTGCTTGGATCAATTGGCAATCAATTTGGTCCAGACAAATGGTGGTTTGCCCTTGGCGCTGCGGTGGCCAGCGTTGGTTGGTTTAGCTCAATTGGCTTCGGAGCTAGGGCAGCCTCGAGGTTCATGTCCAAGCCAGTGTTTTGGAAAGTATTGGATTTGGTGATTGCTGCAGTGATGTTTGGAATCGCCATCCTGCTGGCTTTCTATGACTTCTAATAGATACGGGCCTGCCAGTAGCATTGGTGAATGCGTAAAATACTAGGACTCACCCGCTATGCGGTAATCGTTCCATCCATCGCTTCAATCATCGGAGCCTTGTTGTTGATGGCTCAGGGTTCTATTTCAATAATGATGGTTATTGTTGACGCAGTTTTGTATAACGCTTACCTGAAAGACACCATTGTCGATGTCTTGACAGCAGTGGATGCTATTTTGCTCGGAACCGTACTTTTGGTTATTGGCTATGGCCTTTACGAGCTATTTGTTGACACCAGGCTAGAAGTTCCAACCTGGCTTCAGGTACGCGATCTTGATGATCTGAAATCAAAACTCATCGGCGTGGTGGTGGCCATCATTGCCGTGGTATTTGTTGGTGTCTTCGTTGACACTAACCGCGCTGCAGACGTTGTTGCCTACGGAGTGGGAGCTGGGGCACTGGTTGCAGGACTGGCTCTTTTTGCCCTGGCTACGCGCAAAGAAGACAAATCAAAGTCACCCGCGAACAAATCCAAGTAGTAACTTACGAAAGTAAAATTGCCTCTGGTTAGCTCTGTTGGGCCTCAAATAGGGTACTAACAGCTCTCCGGGGCTATCCATTGAGCTAAAACCTTGGCAATAAGTCGCACAACTTCAATATTTCTGCGATTATTATCTTTCAACGTTCGCATAGCCATTGGGGTGAGTTAAACAGGTCTTTGGAAGTAATCCTGCTGTTTTCTCTAATTCTCGTAAATGGTGTTCTTGCCATGTCGGAGGTTGCACTCTTAACCTCAAAGCGAGCCAAGCTCTCTGCCATGTCTGCCAAGGGTAAAAAATCTGCCGAGGCGGCCTTGCGCATCAGTGCTGATCCAACCCAGTTTCTATCTGCAATCCAAATAGGTATCACCTCCATAGGCTTGCTCAGCGGAATCGTCGGAGAGTCCATCTTTGCTAAACCTCTAGCCATCTGGCTTCAGAGTGTGGGCGTTCCGGATGGAATTGCTGATATCACCGCCACAGTTTCCGTGGTGCTTATTGTGACTTTTGTTGCTATTACTGTGGGCGAACTCGTTCCAAAGCGAATAGGGCAATCAAACCCTGAAGCGATTGCCGCCGTCATGGCTCGGCCGATGCTAATTCTCTCGATGGCTACTCGTCCTTTTGTATTCATTCTCAGCGTTACAACAAATGCACTCTTAAGGCTTTTTGGGGTGGGTAAACACAAGGAAGCCACGGTCACCGAGGATGAGATTGAAGCTATTCTCGACGAGGGTTCGGTGGCGGGATTGATTGAAGATCAGGAACGTGAACTTGTTAAGAACGTCTTCCGTCTGGATGATCGAAAGCTTGGCTCGCTGATGGTTCCACGTTCTGAAATCATCTACGTCGATATAAATGCACCGGAAGCCGAAAGCTTTGATCAGATTGCCCAATCAGTTAGATCCCGCATCCCTGTTTGCGATGGTGACCTAGATTCAATAATCGGAGTACTAAGCGCTAAAACCGCGTTATCCACTGTTGCCAGGGGAGAAAAGCTCAGCCTTCAGGACAATCTTGAAGCCCCGCTCTATGTTCCAGAAACTCTTACCGGAATGGACCTACTGGAGCAGTTCAAGCAGTCTCGAACTCACATCGCCTTTGTAGTTGACGAGTATGGAAGCCTTGAGGGTCTGGTGACCATCCAGGACATCTTTGACACTCTGATTGGTGAAATTGTCACCGAAGGTGAAGAAGCAACTGATCCGGTTCAACGCGACGATGGTTCTTGGCTATTCGAAGGTGACACTTCGATACACGAACTAAAGGACTGCCTAGTCATTGAAGATGTTCCAGAGCAGGACAAGGGTCGCTACCACACCGTCAGTGGACTTATCTTGTTGTTGCTAGGCAGAATGCCGGTGTCTGGTGACAGTGTTGTAATTGAAGACTGGAAACTAGAAGTGGTTGACATGGACGGTCGTCGAATCGACAAGATTCTGGCCACCCGTATCAGTTAGAGCCGAGCGTCATACTTTTTTGCCGACGCAGTTTTTCAGCGTAGTCTACAACGAGACCCCATTTCCCAAGGAGAATATTTGTCAAACACCAACGCCCTGCTAGTTTCAGGCCCAACATCGAACTTTGAAAAAGCGGCGGTGCCGCTTCGCCCAATTGGCACCGATGGTGTTCACATTAAGATTCTTTACTCAGGAATTTGTCATTCAGATATTCATCAAGCCAGAAATGAGTGGTTTGCCGGGATATTCCCTATGGTCCCGGGTCATGAAATCACCGGAGAGGTCATTGGTGTTGGCCCAAACGTTTCGAAATTCAAGGTTGGCGACAAAGTTGGAGTTGGTACTTTCGTAGACTCTTGTCGCGTGTGCGAGTACTGCCTAGAGGGGAATCAAAACTATTGCCTCAAGGGAAACGTTCAGACCTACAACGGGCGTCATTACGATCAGGAACCGACCTATGGCGGCTACGCTCAAGAAATAGTTGTTGACCAGAACTACGTTCTAAAAATCCCAGAAAACCTTGATATGGCTCAGGCTGCACCACTGCTTTGCGCTGGCGTCACTGTTTACTCACCACTTCACCACTGGAACGTAGGACCTGGAAAGAAAGTTGCAATCTTGGGCCTTGGTGGCCTGGGGCACATGGCAGTTAAATTTGCCGTTGCCATGGGAGCAGAGGTTTACGTACTTGGAAGAAGCAAGTCCAAGGAAAAAGACGCCAAGGAATTTGGTGCTAAGGACTACTTACTGACTGCAGAAGCAGTTGGGTCGCACAAAAACTTCTTCGACATGATCCTAAACACCACAAGCTCATCGGCCGATAACGATGCTCTGCTTGGCATGCTTCGCATCGGGGGATCGCTAGTCTATGTAGGTCTTGCAGGTGAACCTCAATCTTTTGATCCGTTCTCGCTCGTCACTGGCCTAAAAAGCATCGGCGGCTCCAACACCGGCGGTATTGAACTTGCCCAGCAGATGCTTGATTTCTGTGGCGAAAAGAACATTGCCTCAACAATCGAGCTTCTTGATGCCTCAGATGCCAAGAGCCTTGATTTGGCCTATGACCGGGTTGTTGGTTCGGATGTTCGCTATCGATTCGTTATCGACGCCAGCACTATCTGAGAAATAAGAGGCTATTTTGTTTCCCTCTTGGATTTTGACCAGGCAGCAGTTACCCATAACGCCCACAGGATAAGTAAGGGCTGAAATAGCAACCTGATAGCTCTTGCCTCATCGGTATTAAGACCAAACGCATCTGTTTGAGTTAGGTACTGAGAAATGTTTCCTGGGAAAACCGCAAGGAAAAACGCTGCCGTTAGCCACCCAATTTGCTTCCGGTAGCGGGCAATAAAGATAAGTCCTAGTCCAAGGGCAATTTCTACTGCGCCTGACGCAAGCACGACAAAGTCCGGATCTAGTGGCAACCAAGGTGGAACCTGGGCTTGGAAGGCAAGGCGTGAAAATGTGAAGTGTCCAACACCTGCGTAAATCAGAGCTGCTCCAAGAAGGTAGCGAGCAATGCGCCTTGTTGCGTTTATGTACTTCACTATTTTGTGAGCGACTTATCGAAGAAATTGGCTAGCACAGCCGCGTAGCGGCTAGTCTCCGAGAGCATACCCTCGGTGTGATCTGATCCTTCGAATGTTTCTAGGGTTATGTTGGCTCCAACGCTCTTTGCGTAATTATAGAAATCAACGGAAGATTGATAGTCCAGCCGCTGATCGATATCTCCGTGGAGAATAAGCATCGGTCTTGCTCCAGCAGCTTCGATCCCTTGAATTACTGAAGTCTCGGTTAGGTTCACGCCGTGGAATAGCTGAGCTGAAATTAATGCCAGCTGCCACAAAAATCCAGGGAAGCCCTGAAATTCAACTTCTCGGGTTGCGGCTGCGTTAAAGTCAAAGATTGTTCCCTCCATTGCAAAAGCAGAAACGCTCTGGGTCTTTGCCGGCAACAATGAAGTAGCAACAGCACCACCCGAAACACCGAACATTCCAAGCGATTGAGCTTTGACACCCTTGTTCTCTATTAGCCAGTCAGCTACTGCCGCGAAGTCAGTGGATTCCTCCTGGCCTGCGGAGTGCCTTCCGTCGGTACAGGTTGATTCACCAGTATCGCGCGAGTCAACCAATAGAACGTGGAAGCCATTTTTGACCAGCATTGATGCGGGTAGAAGTGTGTTGAAATCGCGCCTTGAAGTTCCGATGCCGTGAGTGACAATCACATTCTTACCATTTGCTTCAGTTGGAGTAATCCACCAGGCAGACAAGGTCACTTCCTCGCTGACCGGAATCTCAACAGCTTGATAGCTAGCGTCAGTCATCCACCAGTCACTTAGGTCATAACCCGCCCACTTGTCCCAGCCTTCACCGGGGAATGGTCCATTGCCTTTGGCGGGTGTGAAAAAGGATTCGGGTTTATTTTCCAGATCGTCTTCGTTTATGGCACAAGGAACTACAGTTCCTGATGTGTAGACGTAGTTGCCAGCTGCCAAGGCTCCGCCAGTAACTGCCAGAACTAACACTCCGGCTGTGATTGCTATCCACTTAGATGCTCGCATCTGAATACAGTAGCACCGCCTGTGAAACGTTTGACCTGGTTTGCTGCTAGCGCAGCACCAAGCCTCTTAGCACCTGCTTAAGCCCAAGTACTGCCAAGCCAAGCACCAAAAAGAAGATTGTTATGGCCGCTATGTAAGCGAGCATTCCGCCAAGGCCCGCTTCACCGTTTGGATTGATGAACCAGTACGGCCACCAGTTAGTTGCGCTGCCGCGA
>CAZKQH010000075.1:0-5326 GCA_964554845.1 uncultured Rhodoluna sp.
GAAAACTACCAGATAAGCTTTGGGGGTTGCCGGATTTGGCGGCAAAGAAAAAAGATGAGGTTTTCGTGGGTTCAGTTATCAAAAAGCGTCGTAAGCGTATGTCTAAGAAGAAGCACCGCAAGCTACTTCGTAAGACTCGCCACCAGCGTCGCAATAAGAAGTAAACCGCTAGTCGCGGTTTGCTTTTAGCTCACGCTTCTTAAAGTCATAAATCGGCCAGTCGGCCGCCTTCGCATATCTAGTCAAAATTTTGTCTGGGTTAACTGCGACCGGATGTCCAACAGCTGTCAGCATCGGTAGATCATTGTGAGAGTCGCTGTATGCGTAGGACTTTTTCAAACTCAGATTTCTAGTCTTGGCCAATTCCTTGATTGCTACTCTCTTGGCTGGACCGTGAACTGGTTTACCAACTAGTTGACCTGTGAGGATGCCATTTTTTCGCTCGACCTTGGTTCCGATTGCTCCGGTCAAATTCAATCTCTTGGCAATAACATCTCCCAGCTCTTGAGGAGCGGCAGTGACAAGCCAAACCTCCCGGCCTTCGGCGATGTGGTCTTTAGCAAGACGGACAGTTTCAGGCCAAAGTTTGAGCTTGATGTGCCTGTCAAAAACTTCGTCAACTAGTTCTTCCAAGTCACGAACTCGATGCCCCTCAACCAAAGATAGAGCTCTATCTTTTAGAGCCGCGAGCTTGTTGTTGTTCTCGCCTTTCCAGATAAAGCGAGCCTGCGCAACCGCAAAGCGCCAAAAGTCTTTGCGGCTAAAGAAGTTTCTTTCGAACGCCGACTTTCCAAATAGAAATGAACTTGAACCACGCAAAATGGTGTTGTCAACGTCAAAGAAAGCAGCAGCTTTCTTGGGTTGGTCCTTTGCGGCAGGAGACCTCTTTGACGGCACGAGGTAAGTTTAACCTGTGTCCAAGCTCATCTCACTCACACTGCTAACCAAGCCCGGTTGCCACCTGTGTGAAGAGGCCAAAAAAGCCATTGAAATAGTGATGTTTGAGTTCAGCAAAGAAAATTCAGGAATAGTTCAGATTGAACTAACCGAGCTAAACATCCTCGAAGACGAAGCTCTAAAAAATCAGTATTCCGAAGATATACCGGTGCTTCAGATAAATGGTGCAACGCATGCTTATTGGCGAATCGATTCGGAGCGCCTCACCAAAGCAATAGCTGAGTTATTGACTAATTAGTCAATAACTGCTAGATTTGTTCCATGGCAAGACCAAGACAATTCCTGGAAGAGGATGTCGTAGAGATTTCTGCGATGCACTTTGCTAAGGCCGGATACAACGCGACTTCAATCGACGATCTGGTGGCTGTGACGGGGCTTCAGCGAGGCTCTCTCTATAAAGCCTTCGGTTCAAAACTAAACCTGTTTACTCTCTGCTTCGAAAAGTATGCGGTAAATGAAAGCTGGAACAGTTCCGAACTGGGACTTGATTTGATGATTGTGGCCCTCCGTGAAGTTGTTGATCAGGACAGGGTCATTGAAAGAAAAGCTAAAAAGGCCCTAGCAACTATCTCAAAATCCAAAGCGGCGACTCTGTTGGGTTCACGCCTAGTTCAGAAAGTAGAAGAAAAATAATGCCAAAGTATGAAGTCAATAACAGCAAGCTAGAAGTCAAGCTCAGCTGGCTAGAGCGATTAGCAAGCCTTCGGTGGGGTGTGACTGTCCCGCTGAGTGCAGTCAAGGGTGCAACAGTAGATCGCGGAGCAGTCCCCGCACAACTTGGCTTTAGAGCACCTGGCACAGGATTCCCCGGAGTGATTGCAGCAGGAACTTTTTATAAACGCCTGGATAAGCAATTTGTTTTCTGGGGCGTAGGCGAATCTGTTGTGGTTGTAGAACTAGAAGGTCACAAATTTCAAAGATTGATTCTGGGAACTAGTGATCCGGTTGGGTTAGAGCAGCTAATAAACAGAGCTATAAGAAACTAAGGCTCTAAGCGGTTTGGTCCGCGGAATAAGAACCCAACTTCTCTAATGCTTGGCTGGTGCAGCATCAGCATGATTACTCGAAGCAGTCCCATTCCAAAACCACCGTGGGTAGGTGCTCCGTAGCGGAAGAAATCGATGTAAGTCTTGAGCCCCTCTGGGTCTAAACCTTTTTGCTTTGCCTGTTCGATCAAGATATCAATTCTGTGTTCGCGCTGGGCACCGGTGGTGATTTCTGTTCCGCGCCAAATCAGGTCGTAGCTCTTGGTGAGCTCTGGGTTGCCCTCGTGTCTCATGTGATAGAACGGGCGAACCGTTGATGGGTAATCAGTCAAAAATACGAACGCATGGTTGAAAGTTTCGGCGACGTGAGCCGCAATCTGGCGCTCACCTTCTGGATCCATATCTCCGCCGCGCACAACTTCGTGTCCGCGAGCCTTAACGATATCCACTGCTTCAGCAAGTGGAATTCTTGGGAAAGGACGGGTTGGAACAACCACGTCAACATCGAACAGTTTCTTGATCTCTTCACCGTGGTTATCTTTCACAGCCTGGATGGCTGCGACCATTAGCTGCTCTTGGAAGTTCATAACGTCTTCGTGAGAGTCGATCCAGGAAATTTCCATGTCAACCGAGGTGAATTCCGTTGCGTGACGAGAGGTGAAGGAAGGGTCGGCACGGAACACCGGACCGATTTCAAAGATGCGGCCAAGGCCAGCCATCATCGCCATCTGCTTATAAAACTGTGGGGACTGGGCTAAGTAGGCAACTGTTTCAAAGTATTCGAGCTTGAATAGCTCAGCGTTTGACTCGGAGGCTGATGCCATCAGCTTCGGTGAGTGAATTTCGGTGAAGCCGTTTTCTAGCCAAAACTTTCTCCAGGCTGCCTCGATGGTGGTCTGGACCTTGAAAACCAGGTTCATTTCAGGTCGGCGCATGTCCAAAAAGCGCCAGTCCAGACGCTTATCAATAGAAGTGTCATCGGCAATTGGAGTCTCGGGGTCTGCCAGGGTGACAATTTCTAGCTCATCAAGCTGAATCTCAAGACCGCCGAGCTTTACTCTCTCGTCGTGAACTAGGCGACCTTTTATCCAAACAAAGGAACCGTTGGTCAGAGTTGATACTGAATCAGCAAGAGCGTCTTCGTCAGCAGGGCGAGGATAGGTTACCTGAACGTCACCTGTTTCATCCCTGAGAATGATGAACTGAATGCGTTTTTGATCTCTAAGTTTTTCAACCCAACCACCAAGGACAACTGGTCCATCTTGCATTGCTGCTAGGTCTTTGACGAGGTGACGCTCACGCATAGTTATTGCTCTCTTATTTTTGGCTTCAGTGGCCAAGTTTAGCTCGGGTTAGACTTGGAGCATGCCCGCCACCCGTATCCATCTGGTTCGCCACGGGGAAGTAGATAACCCCAACCAAGTGCTCTATGGGCGCCTTCCAAACTTTGCTCTAACTGCCCTCGGTCGCCAAATGGCAGAAGCAACTGCTCATGAGCTAGCAAGTTCCGGTGCCAACTACACAAAGCTGATCTCGTCGCCCTTGATTCGCACCCTGCAGTCTGCCCGCCCAATTGCTGAGGCGCTAAAGCTCTCTGTAAATACCGAAAACCTGATCATTGAGCCAACAAATATCTTCGAGGGTAAAAAAGTTGGCCTTAAGACGGTTTTGGCTAACCCATCTTTCTTACTGAAGCTTTACAACCCATTCCAGCCTTCCTGGGGAGAGCCGTATAAGAAGATAGTGGCACGCATGACCGAGGCCCTTAGACGCGCTTGGGATGAAACTGCCACCGGGGAGGTAGTAATGGTCTCCCACCAGCTACCTATTTGGTCGCTTCACCTTTCAGCTTCTGGCAAGCCGCTTTGGCACAACCCAAGATCTAGAAGGTGTGATCTTTCGAGCATCACAAGCTTTGAATTCAAAAACAACAAGCTTGTAGAAGTTGATTACCGCGACCCAGCCAAAAATCTCAGAACCCAAGCTATAGACAGCGGTGCGGTTTGAGAAAACTTCTAGCCGCGCTCGCAATATCTGCTCTGGTGCTAACTACCTCTGCTTGCGCGAATGATTCTCTGGCCGATCAGTTCCGTTCGGGAGATAACAAAAACTACATCGCAGGCGATGGCACAGTCACAGAGTTTGCTCTTGGTTCAAGACCAAAAGCTGCCAGCTGGTCCGGAGTGACCGAAAGCGGCGAAGCAATTTCCAGCACACAGCTTGATGGTGTAATCACCGTGATGAATTTTTGGTACGCGGGTTGTGCGCCATGTCGAATTGAGATGCCTGAGCTCATTGAACTGCAGACAGAGTTCTTACCCGAGGGCATCCAATTCATCGGCGTGAACGTGCGTGACAGCGCAGAGACCTCTTTAGCATTCGCCAGAAGAATCGACATGAATTTTCCATCGGTGATGGATGCAAAAACCGGATCAGTAGTTTTGGGCTTTACCGGTGTTGTCACTCCTCAAGCTGTTCCAACAACTCTGGTGATTGATGCCGAGGGAAATGTTTCTGCAAGGGTCCTTGGTCGAATCGATAAAGGCATTTTGACAACCTTGGTAAAAACCGTGATTGAGGAAAGAAAATGAGCCCGGGTGAGATAATTCTCAACGGCTCGCTAGTTGCAGCAATGCCACTTGCGCTAATTGCAGGAATCATTTCTTTTATCTCCCCTTGCGTACTTCCACTGATTCCCGGTTACCTCGGCTACATCTCTGGGGTAGCTGACGGGGGAGCAAAGAAGTCAAAAATTGTTCTCGGCTCAGTTTTGTTTGTGCTGGGATTTACTGCAGTCTTTGTTTCTTTCGGCGCATTGTTTGGCGGTCTTGGCGCACTGATTTACATCAACAATCTCACCTGGATTCAGCAGGTGCTGGGCGTCCTGATCATCCTGCTGGGGTTTGTTCTCATCGGTCAGTTCTCGTTTTTGCAGAGAACGTTTAAAACCGGAATTAAGCCAAGGGTTGGCTTGGTTGGCGCACCATTACTTGGAGTCGCATTTGGCCTTGGTTGGACGCCCTGTATAGGACCAACTCTTGCCGCAGTGCTAACGCTGGCATCCGATGCTGGCTCTCCAGGCCGAGGCGCCCTGTTGGCATTTTTGTATTCGCTTGGAATTGGACTTCCTTTTATCGCAATTGCCGCTGGCTTTGGTTGGGCTACACGCTCTGTTGGCTTTGTGAAAAAGCACATCCGCACCTTCAACATCGCAGGCGGCGTAATTCTGATTGCACTTGGAATAGCACTTGCAACCGGTGTCTGGGTTGGTTTTGCAACCTGGCTACAGGGGGTGTTCGGTGTCTTCGTCCCAGCTCTATGAGGCTCCTGAGATTGGCCTAACCGGATGGTCTCGTTGGATTTGGCGTCAGCTAACCAGCATG
>CAZKQH010000076.1:0-5242 GCA_964554845.1 uncultured Rhodoluna sp.
ACCCCTGACCCCCTGCATGCCATGCAGGTGCGCTACCAGCTGCGCCACAGGCCCATCTTTTTTAGAACTTGGTTAGTTTAGCTCAAACTGCTCTCGGCCGAAACAACTTCGAGTGGCACTACCGGGCAATCGCTCCAGATGCGCTCAAGGGAGTAATACATCCGCTCCTCTTCGTGCATAACGTGGCAAATTACGTGACCAAAATCCAACAAAATCCAACGACCCGAAGTCTTGCCTTCTCGACGCAACAGCTTGACGCCATTTTCGAGAAGCTTCTCCTCGATGGCATCTGAAATAGCCATGACCTGTCGCTCATTGCGTCCAGATGCAATAAGGAAAATGTCTGTAAGCGGCATTGGGTTTGTGACATCTAGTGCAACAAGGTTTTCAGCTACTTTGTCAGATGCAGCCTGAGCTGCAATTTGAACGATTCTGAGTGCTTCTTTACTGGCGGTCACAAATCCCTAACTATTGGAAGATTCCAAGCATAAAGGCTGCGACAATCAATGCCCCAATCGTGATCATTAATACTGCTGTAGACATCACTGCATAGACCTGACCTTGACCCTTGCGGGTTACTAGGGTTAGCTCAACGGTTCGGGCTCGAGTCTTCGCAATTCCTGCGGCTCGAATAGGTGCCACCGAGGAGACAAATGAGTTCAGGCTGTCCTCAACAATTGCTTCGTCAGCTTGCTGACTTTCAGTAATCACAGCAATGCTGCCGGTGGTCGGATCAATCTGCGGAACTTCAATCGAACCGGTTGTCATAACAACACCCGTTCCACTTATAACAATTGGGCTGTTTTCTAAGTCAGGAACAGTGTTGATAATTATGGAAGCGGTAACAGGCTCTGCGCCTAAGTTGCTGGTTGAACCAAAATCAGCACTCTTGACCGGCTCAAGAAAAATGTCAGGCTCTTTGATTCTTGAAGTTGGTGCAGTCATTGTCGGTTCTGCGAAACTGACGGGATTCGAGGCTGGTGACGAACCCTTCTTTTCAGCCTCTCTTCGTTCTCTTCTCGACTGGTACATAGTTGAGTCGCTCAAACAACCCCCCGATACAAACCGTGCTTTCCGATATATTGAACGACGCCATCGGGAACCAGATACCAAATTGGATCGCCATTGGCAACGCGGTTGCGGCAATCAGTAGAGCTAATTGAGAGAGCAGGGACTTCAACGATAGTTACCGCTCCAGTGGGAACCTCAGGAATTTTCAAAATATGGCCGGGTCTGCTAACTGCTACGAAGTGAGCCAGGTCCCAAAGTTTGGCTGCCTCATGCCAAGAAAGGATCTGGGCGATCGCGTCGCTTCCAGTTATGAAGAACAGTTCCGCATCAGGGTACTGCGTCTTTAGATCTCTAAGTGTGTCGACGGTGTAGGTTGGCTTTTCTCTGTCAATGTCAACTCTTGAAACCATAAATCGAGGATTTGCCGCAGTTGCAATCACAGTCATGAGATAACGATGTTCTCCACCCGTGACTTCTTCTTTTTGTGAAGGTGCCCCGGTTGGAACGAAAACTACTTGATCAAGATTGAGTGCGGCTGCAACTTCGCTGGCGGCAACTAAGTGGCCATTGTGAATGGGGTCGAAGGTTCCACCCATCACGCCCAGTCGGAATTTTGCCATGCTGAAAGCTTTTTTGGCCTAGTGACCTTGGGAGCTGGAGTTCTTGTGATCGTGGCGGTTGGCTACATCGCGGTAAGAAAAAGTGATGAATGCCAAAAGGATAAAGATTGACATAGCGATAACTCCGAACATCAAAGCTGGAATAGGTAATTCACTGTGCTGGATGAATGGGCCTTCAGAACCTGAAGTAAGCAATGTAAACAATTTTTTCTCCTTGGTTTCGTGACTCCAGAATAACCTAGATGCGGGTTTGACCCGAGCCGCGAACTAGCCATTTCGTTGAAGTTAGTTCGCTAAGCCCCATAGGGCCCCTCGCATGCAGCTTTTGAGTGGAAATGCCTACCTCTGCACCAAACCCGAATTGACCTCCATCGGTAAACCGGGTTGCGGCGTTGACCATGACAACAGCTGAATCCACCTCGGCGAGGAATCGCTCAGCATGTGCTGAGCTATCGGTGATGATGACCTCGGTGTGGTGAGTTGAATACTTTGATATGTGCTCAAGAGCCTGATCCAATCCTGAAACTATTTTGACTGCCAAATCCAGGGTGTAGTACTCAGTGCGCCAATCTTCCTCTGTGGCGGCAACAGCTGCTGGGAAAACTTCCAATGTTTGCTCATCTCCATGGATCGTCACTCCGGAGTCAGCAAGTTTTTGTAGCACCTTCGGCAATATCGTCTTCGATACTGCTTCATGAACCAAAAGCGTTTCTAATGCATTACAGGTAGATGGCCTTTGCACCTTGGAGTTATGAACAATTTCAACTGACCAATCAGGGTTTGCAGAGTCATCAATAAATAAATGAGTGACGCCATCGCCAGTTTCAATCACTGGAACCTGGGAATCTTCCACTACGGCCTTAATCAAACCAGCGCTGCCACGGGGAATTAAGACGTCAATCAAACCGCGAGCAGCCATCATGGCGCTGGCACCTTCACGACCAAAATCATCAACGGTCTGAACCAAGTCGCTACTCAGTCCTGCCTTTACTAAACCTTGCTGCAGAATCTTGACTAGTGCGATGTTGGTGTTTTCAGCAGCTGTTCCTCCACGAAGCACAACAGCATTACCTGCCTTTAGGGCAAGGGCTGAAATGTCCACGGTTACATTGGGACGAGCTTCATAAATTGCTCCAATAACTCCAAACGGAACGCGAGTCTCGGAAAGCTTTAGTCCATTAGGAAGAGTCATCCCCCTAATAGCTTCACCAATTGGATCTGGAAGGGCGATAATTTCACGCATGGAATTTGCAAGCCCAGCAATTCTGTCCGAATTCAGCATAAGTCGATCCTGCAAACCTGCCGATAAACCTTCGGCCTTACCTCGTTCGAGGTCTTTCAGGTTCGCCCCAACTATTTCTTTCTCGGAAGCCACCAGCAGCTTGGCGATCTGTTCGAGAGCGTCGTTTTTTTGAATGGTGGAAGCAATGGCTAGCGAGCCACTAGCTTTTTTCGCCAGCTTTATCTTTTCGATGGCAGACATAATCAAAGCCTACTTACGAGAAATCTTGACGGCGGGATTAGGTTCAAAAAAGGTTCCGAGTGACTCACCAGTAAGGGTTTTTGCCACGTTGTCGGCATTGGTAATTACAACTCCGATACCTGCCTCGGTGCAGCTAACGGCAGCCGCGACTTTGGTTATGGCACCTCCAGTTCCGACTCCCGTATTTGTGCCTGCGATCTCTAGATTTCCAAGGTCTGTTCCGAAAGGAACTGTTTGGATTAACTTGGCCTGAGGGTTAGTAGGTGGCATGTCGTACAAGCCATCTACATCGCTTAGAAGTACCAGTGCATCGGCTTTTATAAGAAGCGCAACCATTGCTGCAAGCCTGTCATTGTCTCCAAAACGGATTTCCGTCGTTGCAACCGTGTCATTTTCGTTAACAATTGGCAGTGCTCGGAGTTGAAACAATCTCTCCAGGGCCTTTTTAGCGTTATCTTTGCTTTCCGCTTTTTCAATGTCAGTTAGGGTCAGCAGCACTTGACCGGCGATAATTCCGTGGCGCTCAAGACTCTTTTGGTACCTAGTCAGGAGTCGAAACTGACCAACAGCGGCAAGCGCTTGAAAAGTCTCTAGATCCGTTGGCTTTTCGTCGAAGTCAAACAGCGGCATTCCTGTGGCGATAGCGCCGGATGAAACTAGAACAACTTCAGCTCCGCGGCTCATTACAGCCGCCAAAGCGTCAACCAGCTGATCAATTTTGCCTTCGTTTTCTCCCGTGATGGAGTTCGAGCCAATCTTGACGACAATACGATTGGCAGAAAGCAGCCACTGGCCGTGATTCGACACTTACTTGCCCTCCTCAATATCATCAGGGGTTGACCATGCACCAGATTTTCTCTCTGCTTCCATCTTCTCGCGAAGTGCAGATCGAGCATCCATCATCTCAAGGTAACGCTTGCGACGTTCAACGTTAGTGCGTCGCTCGTTCAATGGACCAAATCTCGGGTCGGTTCCGCGCGGGCTAACCAATAGCTCGGCCGTCGAGGCGATTGTTGGCTCCCAGTCGAAAATGACACCATCCCCAGGGCCAATCACAACAGTCGAACCGTTAGATGCTCCAGCTTTGAATAGTGCGTCTTCAATACCAATTTTGGCTAGGCGATCGGCCAGATAACCGACGGCTTCTTCATTTCCAAAATCGGTTTGAGCAACCCAACGCTCGGGCTTGGTTCCGAGAATTCTAAAGAATTCCTCAACACCACTAAACTCACGCACGATCTTGAAGCTGTTGTCTTCCCTCTTGGTTTGCATTAGCTGAATTTTTGGACGAGCTGGAATCTTAGCTTTTTCGAAACGACTAGCCTCAACCAGTTTTGCCATAGCAAACTTCAATTCCTTGAGTCCAGTATGAGACGCGGCAGACACCTCAAAGACCTGGTATCCGCGGGATTCGAGTTCTGGACGAATGAATTCAGCTAATTCTTTACCGTCTGGAATATCAATCTTGTTTAGAGCAATCAAAGCTGGGCGCTTCGTCAAAGGAGTCTGACCTTCCGGTACCTGGTAAGCATCTAGCTCTTTCAGAACCTTGTCCAGGTCAGATACTGGATCGCGATTTGGCTCAAGAGTTGCACAATCAATTACGTGCAGTAGCGCGGAGCAGCGCTCGACATGCCTAAGGAACTCAAGGCCAAGACCTTTACCTTCACTAGCACCTTCGATAAGACCTGGAACATCTGCAATAGTAAATCTGGTCTCTCCAGCCTGAACCACTCCGAGGTTTGGATGCAAAGTGGTGAATGGATAGTCTGCAATCTTGGGTCTCGCCGCGGACACAGCAGCAATCAATGATGACTTACCTGCAGAGGGGTATCCAACAAGGGCAATATCTGCCACGGTCTTAAGTTCAAGAATGACGTCACCTGACCAACCAGGAACTCCAAGAAGGGCAAAGCCAGGCGCTTTACGTTTGGTGCTAGATAGTGCAGCGTTTCCTAATCCACCAATTCCACCTTCGGCAACAACTAGCTCCATACCTGCTTCGTCAAGGTCGGCAATGACATCACCATTAGATTTTTTTACAATGGTCCCAACTGGCACCGGTAACTTCAGGTCTTCACCATGAGCTCCGTTTCTGCTCCCGGAGAGCGGCACTACACCATTTCCT
>CAZKQH010000077.1:0-5220 GCA_964554845.1 uncultured Rhodoluna sp.
ACTGCCCGACACCCCCAACCTTC
Organism: uncultured Rhodoluna sp.; assembly: GCA_964554845.1. Classification (GTDB taxonomy): domain Bacteria; phylum Actinomycetota; class Actinomycetes; order Actinomycetales; family Microbacteriaceae; genus Rhodoluna. The sequence continues at coordinate 24 of CAZKQH010000077.1, forward strand.
AGTATCTAGCCATGGCCCAAACTCCCACTGATTCACCGGTAAGGCGCACACTCCGAGTCAAGCCAACCACTATCGAAGACAAGTTGTTCTTCGGTATTTCAACTGCCGCCGCGTATTCATCCGTGGTGCTTCTAATTTTGATTCTTATATTCCTTGGGGTTCGTGCTCTGCCCACTTTCGAAGAGCAAGGAATCATTGAGTTTGTATTTGGTTCTGGCTGGGTGGCTATTGATGTACCTCCAAAATTCAGCATTGGTCCAATGCTTTGGGGATCTGTTTTAGTTGCCTTCATCGGAGTTGTCCTTGCAGTTCCTATGGCAATTTCCCTGGCGTACTTCATTGAGTTCATGGCGCCTAAGCGCCTAGCTCGTGCAGCGACATTACTAGTTGACTTACTCGCAGCAATTCCTTCGGTCATCATCGGACTATGGGGACTAACAGTATTTAGCCCGGTCGGTGCTCATTGGGGTCAGATGCTTCACAACGCTTTGGGCTTTATTCCGATTTTTGATAACACCGCGGAGAACTTTCTAAGGACTCCATTTATTGCAGGCTTTGTTGTTGCCGTAATGATTGTTCCAATCATTGCCTCGGTAACCAGAGAAATCTTCAGCCGGATTGACGATGACCTAATCAAGGCGGCAGTTGCGCTCGGTGCTAACCGGGAATCTACCTTCAGAAAAGTGATTCTTCCGGTTTCGGCAAGTGGAATTGTTGGTGGAGTTCTGCTTGGGCTTGGTAGAGCCCTTGGTGAAACCGTTGCTATCTTCTTCGTATTGAACTTGATCTATGACAACGTGAACTGGTTCAAAATTTTGGAGCCAGAGGGTGGCGCAATCGCCTCCTTGATTCTGGCTAAGTTCGGTGAAGCCAGCGAAACAGAGATCAGCGCTCTGCTTGCTGCCGGTGTTGTTCTATTCATTCTTACCTTGCTAATCAACACCATCGCTTCATTTATTGTTGCTAAAGCCCAGCCTTGGAATAACCGATGAACCTAGAGCCTGTAGCAAGACCAAAAACGGCCGAACCGTGGAAAAAGACCACGGCCAACGCTCGTAATCTTCAGATCATTGCGAGCCTGGTTCCTTCTGCCGTGGCAGCTGCAGCCTGGCTCTTGGCAGGCATGGACCTCATTGTTTCTATACTCTTTGTTCTTTTGCCTTTGCAGCTTCTAGCAATTGGAACAGTCGGACTAATCCTCAAGGGCAAGCGTGGTGTTCCGGATGCTGCGCTGGTGGTCATGACCTTCTTCTTCGGAACCTTTGTCATGGTGCTTCTGATTTCGGTGCTTTGGTCGGTAGTAGAGGCGGGCTTCTCAGCTTTGAGCCCGCAGTTTATTTTCCAGAACAACGTTTACGTGACGCCAACAACTGGTCTTGAAATAGGTGGAGTTGGACACGCAATTATTGGAACGCTACTTGTTGTTGGACTCTCAACTGTTATCACTGTTCCACTGGGTGTTGCTACCGGAGTTTATTTGACCGAAACTCGCGGCAAGAGTCGAGGCTTGATTCGAGTACTCCTTCAGGCAATTGCGGGACTGCCTTCGATTGTTGCGGGATTGTTTGTTTACTCGATGCTGATCGTCACTGGAGTCTCAGCCTTCGCTGGTTGGCTAGGTTCTCTTGCGTTGGTGCCTTTGATGCTTCCAACTGTTGCCAGAGTGACTGAAGAGTCGCTTCGATTGGTTCCACAGGAACTAAGAAACGGTGCGCTTGGACTGGGCGCTCCTTCATGGAGAGCTTTCTTGATGGTGACCCTTCCGGCTGCTAAGTCCGGCGTTGTGACAGCTATTTTGCTGGGGGTTGCCAGGGTAATCGGTGAAACAGCACCTTTGATCACAACCACTTTTGCTGCCGCCAACACAAGCATCAACATCCTGCAGGGCGGTCTTGCAACCATGCCGACTTACATCTACAACTACATCTCCCTTGGTTTTGACACCAGTATCGCAAGGGCCTGGGGTGCCGCACTTGTGCTTTTGATCCTTGTGGGCGTCCTGTTTGGAACAGCTCGATACATCTCAAGACCAAAAAGCTTGACGCCTAAGAAAAAGAAGGAAAAACGATGAACACTGACAAGTTTCAGCTAGAGGCCAAGGACATCAACGTTTGGTTTGGGCAGCGACAGGTCCTAAAGGACGTGTCGCTCCAGTTCCCGTCCAATCGTGTCACTGCCTTGATTGGCCCGTCCGGTTGCGGTAAGTCAACTTTCATCCGCACTTTGAACCGCATGCATGAACTAATTCCGTCCGCGGGCCTTGCAGGCTCAGTGTTCCTAGACGGCCAAGACATCTACGAAGAAGCCGTTGACCCAAGCACTGTTCGCCTAAAGGTGGGAATGGTATTCCAGAAGCCAAACCCCTTCCCAACCATGTCGATCAAAGAAAACGTCATTTCAGGACTCAAGCTTTCGGGAAGAAAGAGTGAGATTTCAGATGATCTAGTCGAGAACTCTCTAAAGCGCGCATCGATGTGGACAGAGTCTAAGGATCGCCTAGACGAGCCAGCGCTGTCGCTTTCTGGTGGTCAGCAGCAGCGGCTTTGTATCGCAAGGTCCCTTGCTATGAACCCAGAGGTTTTGCTTATGGACGAGCCTTGCTCAGCTCTAGACCCGGGCTCAACCCGTCGAATCGAAGAGACCATATTGGAGCTCAAGGATTCAATGACAATCGTGATTGTGACCCACAACATGCAACAGGCCCAGCGCGTAGCTGACAAGACTGCCTTCTTCCTAGCCGATGACAACCAGCCTGGCTACGTGGTGGAGTTTGGCGAAACCGAGCAGGTCTTTGGAATGCCGGTCGACCCACGCACCAACGACTACGTGAACGGCCACTTCGGATAACCAATTGTTAACCTTCAATTCTTCTCGAGTTGAGATGGTAAACACAGGTAATTCACCTCTAGCCCATTGAATAGCAATATCTCAAGTTGAGAAAAGTACCTAACAAGGAGAATAAATGCGAAAGATTAGCGGAATTCTTGCAGCCGCCGCGTTGGTAGCAAGCATCGCTCTTGTGGCTCCAGCCGCAAACGCAGCAGGCGAGACAATAACAGGATCCGGTTCATCATTCATGAACTCATTCCAGCAGACCTGTTCAGCTGCTTACACAGCCGACAAGGTTACATACACTTCAACCGGTTCCTCAACTGGAAAGACCCAGTTCGCGAACGGTACAACTCAGTTCGGTGGATCTGACTCTCTATACTCATCAGACGCCCCAGCTAACTTCGTTTACGTGCCACTAGTTGGTGGCCCAGTTGGCGTTGTTTACAACGTCAAGGGAGTAAAGAGCCTGAAGCTAACCCCAAAGGTTATCTCAGACATTTTCCAGGGCAAGATCACTAAGTGGAACGACGCGAAGATTAAGACTCTAAACCCAACAGCTGCTCTTCCTAACAAGGCAATCCAGGTTGTTTACCGTGCAGACGGTTCAGGAACCACCAACAACTTCGGTAACTACATGAAGCAGGTTGTAAAGGGAACTTGGAAGGCTGCAGACGCTTGGGCAGACGCTCTAGGTCAGGCTCCAGTTGGAACCTCAGCTAGAACCAACCAGGGAGTTATCGCAACCGTTTCAACCCTTGCTAACTCAATCACTTACGCTGACACCGCAGACGCAAAGGCAGCAGGTCTACCTTTCGCTTCAGTTCAGAACGGTTTAGGAGAGTTCCTACAGCCAACAGTTGCAAACGCAGCTCGCTTCATGGCTAAGCAGAACTTGTCATCATCCGGTGAAGTTGTTTTCGACTACAAAGCAAAAGTAAAGGGTGGATACCCGATCACCCTAGTTGCTTACGGACTAGCTCCAACCAAGTCCACCATCGCAGCTAAGGGCACAGCAGTGAAGGACTACTTCACCTACCTGATCAAGACCTGTGGACCTCAGAAGGCAGCAGCTGGAAACTACGTTGCAATGACCGGCGCAGTCCAGAAGAAGGCCCTAGAGCTAATCGCAAGAATCAAGTAGCACCATAGAATCAAAATAACCTCCAGTCACAGGAGCGCGGCCCTTCGGGGTCGCGCTTTTGTGCTGGAGCTACAAAGGAGAAGGCAATGCATGTAGCTACAACTTTGAAAACTGCTGCTCTAGCGGTTGTTATTAGCCTTTCTCTAACCGCGTGTGACCCACCAATTCCTCAAAGCCTTCTAGTGTCGCAAGCAGAACTCGAGGTTCAGTGCGAAGACGGCGAAGTTTCAGTTGCAGTACCAGAATCTTTAGTTGACCTTGGCTTCTCCTGGTCAGATTCCCTAAGTTTTGCCTGCGAAGGTATGGTGTTCACTCAGCTTGATGGCACAGCTTCTGAAGCCGACATCGTTATCTCAGAGCAGTCTTTGATTGCCGGTCGATGCACTCCATTTGCCACAGTGCCGCTAGCAATCGACGCAGCGGTTCTGGTTGTTAACATCCCAGATTTCTCAGAAGTGTTTTTATCTGCTCAGCAGATCGTGGATATTTTCAACGGCACAATCACCAACTGGTCTGATCCAGCACTGGCTGAACTAAACGGTGATTTCCCGCTACCTGACCTTCCAATTGTTTTGCCAACCGAGGCAACCGCTTCGGCTAAAGCCGCTCTATCCGATTGGATCGGTCGCCTCGCAGGAGTTCCTCTAGATCTTTCATCAGTAGCTGATGCCACTGATTTCAATGAGATTGCTTTGGCAACCCCTGCCGAAGAGGGCGCTATTGGTATTGCTAGTTATGGCGCTGCCGGATACCAGATTTCCTCCATGGTTGCAGTTGTTACAGATCCTGCAAACCCAGAGTCTTACATTCGTCCCGACTACGCTTCTTTGCTTTCTGCCAAGACTCAGCTGACATCCAAAATCGACGGTTCAACTTTGACAATTGCGCTGGATCCTTCCATTGAGCCAACACCTGAAGAAGGTCTTGATGATGTTGTCCCTCCATACCAGGCTCTCTATGCGGCCAACATGGCTCTTTGTGGCGAGGACACAACCTTGAAAAGAACCATGGCTCGCTATCTGCTAAGACAGGACTCCCAAGGTGTTATTGCTGCGGCGACCATGATGCCTCTTCCGGAGGCCATCCGCATCGAGGCCATCCAGATTGTGATAGTTGGACTCCCGGTTCCAACACCAGCAGCAACTGAGGAAACGGAAGGCACCGACGAAGGCTAGCCTTTGAAGTTGCTGGGAACTGTGGGCGATTGAGCTCAACTGTCTTTCC
>CAZKQH010000078.1:0-2350 GCA_964554845.1 uncultured Rhodoluna sp.
AACGTTTTGATAACGATTGAATAACCGGTCTATGGCCGCCTGAGGGAGCCTTTCCGGGCTTCCCAGCCCAAGAGCCAAATGGGCCGATTTAGCTACGTCCTCGCACATCACGGCAGCCTTCAGGGCCGATTTGGCGTCCTTGCCGATGGTGAAGACCCCGTGCTGGGCCATCAGGACCGCTTTGGAGCGGTGGCCGGTGAGGGTCGAAACTATGCCCCGCCCAATCGAATCGTCCCCGATCTCGGCAAATGGCCCCACTGGAATATCTCCCCCGAACTCATCGGCGATGGCTGTAAGGATGCACGGGATTGGCTGATTCACAGCCGCAAAGGCACTGGCGTAATTGGAGTGGGTGTGAACCACACCTCCGACCTCAGGCATGTTTTTGTACACGTAAGCGTGAGCTGCGGTGTCGCTGGATGGTGCGAAATCGCCGTCTATGACGTTGCCATCCAAATCGCAGTAAACCATCGACTCGGTTGTCAGCTGCGGATACATCAATCCACTGGGCTTAATCAAAAACCCACCATCGACTCGCTGGGAGATATTGCCGCCTGACCAAACCACTAACCCGGCATCAAATAGCTGATGATGCAAATTCAAAAGCGAAGCGCGTTGCTCTAAGAATTTAGCTGACACGTGATGCCTCTCTTCTTAATTGCTTCAGTCGCTTCATAACGTCATTGGCTCCACGACCAAAGTAATCGTGCAGTGTTTCGTATTCCTTATACAAAAGATCATAGGCTTTGGCACGTTCCTCGTTCGGTTTATAGAGCGCCGGTGTAACACTTCCCATAGCATCCGATGCCTCCAGGACAGATTCGTAAGCACCAGCTGCAACTGCTGCGTGAATTGCTGAACCAAGAGCTGGTCCTTGCTCAGAGTTGATAACGCTAAGAGGCAATCTTGTGATGTCCGAGTAAAGCTGCATCAAGAAGGTATTTTTCAGCAGTCCTCCAGCAACAATAAACTCCGTAACTGGAATTCCTGAGTCGCGGAAAGTCTCAACAATCTTTCTGGTTCCAAATGCCGTTGACTCCATTAGGGCTCGGTAGCCATCCTCGGCCTTAGTTGTAAGTGTGGCTCCGATCAAAACACCGGATAGTTCGTGATCAACAAGTACGGAACGGTTTCCTGAGTGCCAATCGAGGGCAACTAAGCCATGCTCACCGACGTTTTGCTTAGCCGATAGATCAGTTAGGTGCTCGTGGATTGATTTTCCAAGTTTTTTGGCATCTTCGAAGTAGTGTCCTGGAACCTGGTTATTGACATACCAGGCGAAGATATCTCCAACGCCGGACTGGCCAGCCTCATAACCGAAGTACCCGGAGACAATGCCGCCATCAACCACCCCGCACATACCCGGAACTTCAGCTAACTTCTCGCCGTTCATCACGTGGCAGGTGGAGGTGCCCATAATTGCCACCATCTGGCCGGGCTTGGTGGCCTTAGCTGCAGGTGCCGTGACATGAGCATCAACGTTGCCCACGGCAACGGCAATACCTTCAGGAAGGCCTGTCCAAGCGGCAGCCTGGGCGGAAAGGGTTCCTGCCTTATCTCCCAGCTGACCAATTTCGTGGTCAATCTTTTTGGCAAACGAGGCGAAGTCGGGGTTTAGAGCAGCAAAGAATTCTTCCGATGGGTATTTACCGTCTTGCAGGTTGCCTTTGTATCCGGCAGTGCAGGCGTTACGGATGTAGTTTCCAGAAAGCTGCCAAATGATCCAGTCGGCAGCTTCAACGAAGCGATACATGTAGTTATAGATTTCTGGATCTTCCTCCAGTAGCTGAAGACCCTTAGCCAATTCCCATTCCGAGGAAATCTGTCCGCCATAACGTGGAAGCCAGTACTCATTCATCCTTCTGGCGGTTTCATTGATGCGATCAGCCTGCGGTTGAGCGGCGTGGTGCTTCCAGAGTTTCACGTAGGCGTGCGGTCTATTTTTGAATTCTGGAAGGCTACTCAGCGGTGTGCCATCTTCGATTACCGGCACCATGGTGCAGGCTGTGAAATCAGTCGCGATACCTATTACTTGTTTCGGATCGATGCCTGCAAGCTTGACTGCAGCAGGAACAGCATTTTTCAATACTTCGACATAGTCGGATGCATCTTGCAGTGCCCAGTCGGGAGGTAGTAATTCACCAGAGGAGTTGAGTTTTTCATCCATCACCGCGTTCGGGTAATCAAAAGCTGAGCTAGCAAGTTCCTCACCATTGGAGACTCGAACTACAACAGCTCGTCCAGAAAGAGTTCCGTAGTCAACGCCAATAACAAACTGCTGGTCTTTCATCGCTTTTTCCTTCTCTTGATAAATCATTCTTGGGTTTCATTGCGGAAGAAGCTGCGTCTG
>CAZKQH010000078.1:2360-5110 GCA_964554845.1 uncultured Rhodoluna sp.
CATGTTAGCGATAACCGCTAGCCGAAAGAAATCCCGAAGCTTTTGCTAGTAGATCGAGGGAGGAGCCGTAGAGTCCCTAACAATCAGATCGGGAATGAGTCGATCATGACTTAGCAAACGCTTACCGCTGATAGTGGCCAGCAGCAGAGCCATCGCACGTGTTCCCAGGGTTTCAAAATCCTGACGAACTGTAGTTAGCGGCGGAGAGAAGTAAGGGGTCTCGGGAAGATCATCAAAGCCAACCAAGCTGATTCGGTCCGGGACCGAAATTCCACGGAGCCTGAAGGCGTGAAGTAATCCCATGGCCAGATAGTCGTTGGCGGCAAAGATTGCTGTTGTTAGCGGCCGATCGATGTTTAGCTGCATTCCAATTCGATAGCCGGTATCAATACTCCAGTCACCGTCAATGATGTTTGGTACCAACGATGCGCTCAACATTGCTGAGCTGTACCCGGAGATTCGGGCATTAGATTCAAACCACAACTTAGGTCCGCTGATGTGGATGATCTGAGAGTGGCCAAGCTCAATCAGGTGGTTGGTAGCTGCTGTTGCGCCAGCAAAGTTATCCATTGAAACTGCTTGCTCATCCATCCGATACATACTGTCGATGGTCACAACAGGAACCCCGCGAAGTCTGTCCCTGGCAATATCTACTGCCGTGGTCTGAGGGGTGACAACAACCAGGCCTTCGATACCGAGTTTTCGAAGGTAATCAATTCCCTCGATGATTGACTCTGAGGATTCTGGGTCGATGCTTGCGGTGATGGCAAAAAATCCTGCCTTACGAGCGGTTTTTTCCAATTTGTGAACAACGGTTGCTGGTCCCGTGAAATCAGTATCAGAAGCCAAGATTCCAACAATGTTGGATTTTGAAGTAACCAGCGCTCTTGCTGCAAGGTTTGGGCGATAGCCCAAAGTTTCCATCGCTTGCTCGACTCGTTCGCGAGTTTCTGGCTTCATGCCCTGATAGTTATTAATTACGCGCGAGACAGTTTGATGCGAAACTTCAGCGAGTTTAGCAACATCATAAATGTTTGGTTGCTTCGCATTACCCGGCATTGCTCAACGCTTTCTGAAATCTTGAAAAAGTGTCCTGAACAAGTTTTTCCCACTCCAGCTTTTCTTGCTGGTTGAGGGTTTTACTGCAGTTCAAGAAGATGTCAGTTCCATCCTTTTTCTCGGTCAGACGAAAGTCAAGCTCTCCGTGCAACTCGGTCAGTAAAATGATTCGCTTTGGAATATCGATCCTGGCGTAGGTGCCGCCATAGTTTTCGCCGTCGAGGGAAAACTTCAACTTAGCTCCAAGCCGGGCATCGAACTTAGTGAAGCTGACCAGCCAGCTTTCAACGCCTGGCTGGGTGGTCAATAGCTTCAGAACCTTGCTAATTAGTAGCTGGCTGACAGCTTCAAAGCTCTGGCTGGCTGTTGGTCGTGACTCATCGCGCTTCGGGGACGGTCTAAATCCCACCCAGCTATCAGACATTAGTTGATTCTTTCGGTGGCCTGGAAGGTGTAACCAGAAACCGCAAATAGCATCGCAAGCGCCGAGTGAGACAAGAACAACGTGGTTCCAACCACACTGAACCAATCCCCACCAAGCAGCGGGTTCAGCCAGATCAGCGACACTGGCAAAAACAAGAACGCAACGTAAGCCTTGGCTCTAATGCCCATCACCAATGCCCACACACTGGCACCGATTGCCAAAAATGACATGTACATCGGGTAGCCATCGGTCACCGCAACAAAAGTTTCAAAGCCCAGCAAAAAAGCAACCACGAGCGCGATGATGTTCGGTCGTGGTTTGGCAGGCCGTTGACCAAGCAAGGACCACTTCAGCTTTGCTTCCATACTCAAACTTTAGCCGAGCTAACCATCCTGCTGGCTAAAGATTTAGCGAAGTGGTTCAGCTAATCGGTGATAAGCGCTTGAAAATGCCAACTCTTTGCGGAATGAGCGCAGGTTAGTGTCCTGATCTATTTGAACCAGTTCAGTTTTTGCAATTCGAGCAAAGTCCTCGAGAGTTTCGTTAGACACAGAGTTAGTAAGAACTGTGTGGTGGCTACCACCAGCTAGCATCCAAGCTTCGGCAGACTCGGCCAAAGAAGGCTTTGGTTCCCATACCGCTCGTGCAACTGGAAGCTTCGGAAGATCTTCAGTTGGCTCAACGATTTCAATTTCGTTTGAAATGATGCGGAAGCGATCTCCCATATCAACCAGGCACACAACTCGACCCGAAGCTGGCGTTGCAGTAAAGACCATACGAACTGGATCTTCTTTGCCACCGATACCTAGCGGGTGAACTTCAATCTTTGGTTTTGACTTAGTTATGGTTGGGCAAACTTCAAGCATGTGAGCTCCAAGCACCTTTGGGGTGCCAGGGCCAAAGTGGTAGGTGTAGTCCTCCATAAAAGAAGTACCGCCACCGGCTTTGGTCATTGATTTCATGATTGCCAATAGCGCCGAGGTCTTCCAGTCGCCCTCGCCACCAAAACCGTAGCCATCGGACATTAGACGCTGTATGGCAAGACCTGGCAGCTGACGCAAATCTCCAAGATCTTCAAAGTTGCTAGTTAGAGCATCGAAGTTTCCGTTTTCTAGAATCGTTCGAAGTGCAAGTTCAATCTTTGCTCCATAGACCAAAGACTCATGGCGAGCGCCGCCAGCTTTCAGCTCAGCAGATACGTCATAGAGCTCTTCGTACTTCTTTGTTAGTGCCTCGGCATCTTGATCGGAAACCATGGCAACTTCGT
>CAZKQH010000079.1:0-5080 GCA_964554845.1 uncultured Rhodoluna sp.
AAGGTATACACCGAGGAGATCTTTGGTCCCGTGCTCTCAATTGTTCGAGTAAAGACTTACGAGGAAGGCTTGCAGCTAATCAACTCAGGAGCCTTTGGAAATGGAACCGCCATCTTCACAAACGATGGCGGTGCTGCCCGCAAGTTCCAGAACGAGGTTGAGGTTGGCATGATCGGCATCAACGTTCCTATTCCAGTGCCAGTTGCATACTTCAGCTTCGGTGGTTGGAAGCACTCCCTGTTTGGCGACTCAAGGGCTCACGGCGAAGAGGGTTTCCGCTTCTTCACCAAAACCAAGGTCATCACTTCTCGCTGGCTTGATCCAAGCCACGGCGGTATCAACCTAGGGTTCCCTCAGAACTAGAAATTAGACAAAGAGAAAACGGCGGACAATTACGCTCCGCCGTTTTTCACTTCTTGGTTAGATTGTTTAGGCCCTAAGCGCCTTAGCCATTTCCCTAAAGCTTTCAACCATCTTGTTCATGTCTTTTTGGGTGTGAGCGAAAGAAACTAGCCACTGCTCATCTAGTCCCGGAGGAGTGATGATGCCGCGGTTGATTCCCCATAGCCAGCTCAACTCTGCAATTCCAAAATCAGTTGCCTTGAAATCACGGTAGTTGCGAACTGGGGTCGGTGACCAAATAACTGCTCCCTTAACACCGAAACCAACGGTGTGTGCTGGAAGAGCATACTCGTCGATGATGGCATCCATTGCGTCCAGGGTGTCGTTGTTGATCTTTTCTGCTGCAGCCAATGCTTCAACAGTTGCAATTTCATCAACAGCTATTACCGCTGCCATAACAAGAGGGTTGCCGTTGTAGGTACCAAAGTGGGCCATGCGACCGTCAACGACAGTTTGCATGTATTCCTTTTTACCTGCGAAGGCTGCAACTGGCAAACCTCCACCGATGCTCTTAGCCAAAGTAATTAGATCTGGCTTTACTCCAACGCGCTTGGCAGCTCCTGCAACACCAGCGGTTAGACCAGATTTCACTTCATCAAAGATAAGTGCGACTTTGTACTTATCGCACAGCGCACGCACTCCTTGGAGGTAGCCCTCATCAGGAAGGATTATCGAAAGGTTTTCGATGATTGGCTCAACCATGAAGCAGGCAATCTTCTTTGAGTCCTTCTTGAGAATTGCTTCCAAGCGAGCTAGGTCGTTGTATGGAACAACAAAAACTTCTCCACCTTCGACCTCTTGTGGGTAGTAAGGCTTAGGAGCATTTGCTGGACCAACCTTTGAAAGCGGAGCCTTGACAGACACCAGTAGCGGGTCATAACCGCCGTGGTAGCCACCTTCGACCTTGATGATTGCCTTCTTGCCGGTGGCAGCTCTGGCTGCTCGGATGGCATACATCGTTGACTCGGTGCCCGAGTTGGTGAAGCGAAGCATGTCGACATCAAAGCGCTTCTGGAAGCGCTCGGCTGCCTCGGTGGCAATCGGTGACGGAGTCACAAATAGGGTTCCGGTTGACCTCATGGCCTTTTTGACAGCCCGGACAACGTGCTTGTTCAGGTGTCCAACCAACATCGCTCCAAAGCCCATCGACAGGTCAAGTAGCTTTCGACCGTCGACGTCTTTAAAGTAAGCGCCCTTAGCGGACGCAATTGATAGTGGATATGGTTTCCAATGCTGAAAACTCGAGGTGACTCCAAGCGGCAACACCTTTGATGCTCGCTTGTTGTGCTCACCTGAGGCTGTGGTGAGAGAACGGAATTTCTTCCATTCTTCAGCAGTTAGTTTTTTTACCCGAGATTCATTTATCGGGGTGTATCTTGTTGGCACTCGCCGTCTACCGGCTGAATCGTGGTTTACGTTCGAAATTTTCGACACGTGTATCACTCCTTCGTGTCCTTCCATTCTCTCTTAGGAATGAAATAAAAGCTAATCCGCGAAGATACTGGCGAGTTTGGGGTATTTTTTGAAAAATTCTCACAAAAACTTTTTGTTTTTTGCGACTTTCTTTGTTTAAAGTCCACAACCGGCTTGCTTTTTTTCAAAACCGCTACTCAACTTTTCAGCTTTTTTCGAAGAGTGATTCGAATAGGCTTTTGGACATGAGGGCAGATCTTTTAGCAATGGGCGCAATTGTGCTTTGGGCATCACTTGCCACCCTCGCGACTCTACTTTCCGAGATTCCGCCTTTTCTTTTGACCGGCATTGGGTTAGTTATCGGATCGCTAATCTCACTTCCACTTTCTGGATTCAAACTTTCTGCCTGGAAGGTGCCTGCTAAAACTTTGGGTGTTGGAGTCTACGGATTATTCGGCTATCACCTGATGCTTTTTATCGCCCTGCAAACAGCTCCAGCGGTGGAGGCCAACCTGGTGAACTACCTCTGGCCACTTCTGATTGTGGTGCTATCTCCCCTGTTCACAAGATCTCTAAAGCTCGGAGCTAGAAACATAATTGCCGCTAGCGCGGGCTTTACCGGAGCTGCCATCGCCATTTCTTCAGCTGGGGCAACCGGTCCGCTGGGCTTTGAGATCGGCTACCTGTTCGCTTTCGCGGCAGCCGTTATCTGGGCGACGTATTCGCTCTTGACCACAAAGCTGAGGACTTTTCCAACCTCAGCGATTGGTCTATTTGGTTTGGTCTCTGGTGTGCTGGCACTTGTTGCCCACTTCATTTTGGAGGAGCCAGCGGTTATTTCTTCGAGTGACTGGGTGCTGCTGATAGTTCTCGGGCTTGGTCCTCTGGGAGGTGCCTTCTATTTCTGGGATGCTGCTCTCAAAATTGGTGACCCAAGAAGAATTGGCCTGCTGGCATTTTTGACACCACTGCTTTCAACCACGATGTTGCTTGTTGTCAGCGGTAGGGAACTTAGTTGGCAGTTGCTGCTGGCAACAGCGTTGATTATTGGTGGAGCCCTGCTTGGTTCAAATACCACCAGTGAGCCTAAGTCCAAGAACTCTTAGGGCTCTGGGACAATTGTTGAATGTCAACTAGCCCGAAATCTCCCGCGTCCAATAATTCTCTTTTGCAATTAGTTTTGAACTTTGTCCGCGGAATTATGATCGGCATAGCCGAAATCATTCCTGGAATTTCTGGCGGAACTATTGCGCTGATTACCGGCGTCTATAGCCGAATAATCAATTCGGCAGCTGAAGCTTTCAAGGGTCTTGCGCTATTGGCGACTTTTTCAAAAAAGAATTGGGCTCAGGCCGGAAAAAGATTTAAGTCAATGTCTTGGTCGATGTTGATTCCAATTCTGATTGGAATGGTTATTGCTCTATTTGCGGCAGCGGGAGTAGTTGAGCCGTTGTTGGAGCAGTATCCAACAATGACCAAGGCATTGTTTGCCGGACTGATTGTTGCAGCACTGGCAGTTCCGATCAGTTTATCTGGAGGACGTTGGGGATTATCCGAATACGCCTTTGCCCTGGTTGCAGCGGCAGCGGCTTTTGCCTTTACCTCTATTCCTCGCGGGGCAGATGTTGACCCTGGCTTTTTTGTGATTGCAGGCTCTGCTGCCATAGCCGTTTGTGCACTGGTGCTACCGGGCGTTTCTGGTTCCTATTTGCTTCTTGCATTGGGAATGTATGCGCCGACCATTGCCGCGGTTAACAACCGCGACTTTGGCTACCTAGGAACTTTCATACTTGGAGCACTAGTGGGGCTTGGAGCCTTCGTTGGATTGCTTCAGTGGTTACTAAAGCACAAGGCACGAGTCACACTTGTTGTGATGGCTGGATTGATGGTGGGATCTCTTCGTGCACTATGGCCGTGGCAATCAGAAACCGGTGAGATTATTGCTCCTTCGACAAACCCGATAGCTGAGCTTGCTCTATTTGCAACCGGAGCGTTGATTGTTGCAGCGCTTATCTTTGCTGAGAAGAAGCTAATCCGCCATTAGGCGAGGTTGCTTTCTGACCTGGCTCAGTAAGGCAGAATGGCAAGGACACCAGAAAAGAGCACTAGGTATATGACTGCAACTGCGCGCAAGCCTTGGGTCGCTATGTATACCGTGGCCGGTCTTATCTGGGGCGCATCCTTTCTATTTATTGAGTACGCTCTCACTGCGCTAACTCCCATCGGAGTGGCGTTCTGGCGCACCACTTTCGGCGCTCTCGCGATGCTAATTGCAATACTCATCTACCGTTCTAAACTCCCCACCAGCTTTGATGTTTGGAAGAAGATGACGATCGCAGGGCTTTTCATGAGCTCGGTGCCATTTACCTTGATCGCCTACGCCCAAACCTATGTCTCAAGTGCTTTGGCCAGCATTCTCAATGCCGTCACGCCAATAGCGACTGTGATTGTGATGCTGATTGCTTTTCGCAGTGAGAAAGTCAAAGCCCACGTTGTGGTGGGGCTTTTTGTAGGACTTGCTGGAGTTCTTGTAATTCTGGGGGTTTGGCAGGGCTTTGGCGATAACGAGCCGCTGGCTATCGTTGCGATTCTGGTGGCAATTTTTTGCTACGGCATAGGTACCCCCTACGTTAGAAAAAACATCGCGCCCTTAGGCTACGCAACCGAAGTTTCGGTCTTCGGGCAAATTGGAACCGCTTCCCTTACCCTGCTTCCGGTTTATCTGCTCTCAGGACCACTGGTAACCTCTAGCCCCACGGTGATGGCAATGGCCTCGATTGTGATTCTTGGGGCTTTGGGTAGCGGAGTTGCATACCTGCTGTTTTATAAGGTTCTCGATGTGGTTGGCAGCGCAATTGCAGCATCGGTGACATACATCACACCGATTATTGCTGTGGTGCTGGGAGTAGTACTGCTAAACGAACAGCTGCACTGGTACGAACCGGTCGGTGGAATAATCGTGATCCTCGGCGCTGCAATTTCTCAGGGCAGCATCCTTGTACTTTTCAAAGGAAAACAGAATGCTTAAGGCAATCAGGGCTTCCAAGGTCGACCTGGTGCTGCTAGCGGTAGCGGCGGTTTGGGGAGCAAGCTATCTTTCTGCCAAGGCCATCACTCCTTTTGCCAGTGTTCCGGCGATGCTCTCGGTTCGCTTCGCCATAGCAACCCTTGCGATGGTTGCTATCTGGCTAATAAGACGTAGGGCTTTTTCCAAAACTGATCTGCTGCTTGGAACACTCTTTGGCCTGACCCAGTCATCAATCAT
>CAZKQH010000080.1:0-5069 GCA_964554845.1 uncultured Rhodoluna sp.
GCGGCAACCATCGCATCAAATACTTCACGTTTTGGTAGTTCTACCTCGGAGGCGTCTGCAGAAATCGCTTCTTTTCTATCGTTTCCGACCCTTTCATATCTACGAACCGCCTCAATAAGCTCTTGCTGGCTCAGCATTTTTGCACCTGCAGTGGCGCCACTAACAACTACCGTGATCTCGCCCAAGATATCTTTTGACTTTGCCCAGCTATAAATCTGACTTAAAGAGCCACGAATAGTCTCTTCATAAGTTTTGGTCATTTCACGGCAAAGCGCGGCTTCTCTAGTATCACCCAAAACCGAAATTGCTACTTCTAAAGTTTCAATTAGTCGATGTGGCGCTTCAAAGAAAACTATAGTTCGATTTTCAAATTTCAAATTTTCAAAGAAGGTTTCACGTGCTCCCTTGGTTCTAGACACGAAACCTTCAAAGCAAAAACGATCGGTCGACAAACCGGAGACTGCCAGCGCTGAAATAACAGCTGATGGGCCTGGCACAACTTGGATCTCAACACCTGCTTCGGCACAGGCGCGAACTAACGCAAATCCTGGATCGCTTATGGTTGGCATCCCAGCATCGCTGACCAAAAGCAAATCAGCACTTTGAGCGATTTCGACTAAGCGGTCGAGTTTTTGTAATTCGTTGTGTTCGTGAAGGCTTATTAGTTCTGCGGCAAGTTTTACGCCCAAATGATTTGCAAGCTTGAGCAGTGTTCTGGTGTCTTCGGCCGCAATAACTTTGGCGGATGCCAGGGTGAGCTTTAGTCTTTCAGATGCATCGCCAATGTTTCCAATTGGGGTGGCGGCCAGAATGAGCATTGCATCATTCTCGCAGAAACCTAAGCTCAAGGTTCATTAGCATGGGCTTATGCGCCTGGCTAAAAGATCAATTGCGGAAGTAATCGGATTTGCCTCCGTGATGGTGATTGCATCACTTACGCGTCTTTGGAATCTGGGCTACCCTACAAAGTTAGTTTTTGACGAAACCTATTATGTAAAAGACGCCTTGACCCTAAGTCGCGAAGGCCATGAAAAATCCTGGCCCGAGGGTGCCGATGCCGCTTTTCAATCAGGAGATGTTTCTGGATACCTGGGCGATGCGGCGTTTGTGGTTCACCCGCCCTTGGGTAAATGGCTCATCGCCTCAGGGATGTGGCTTACAGGTAGCGATCAGGCCACCGGTTGGCGCCTTAGCACCGCGATTCTTGGAATTGCAACTGTTGCTCTGTTGATGCTGGTGGCATTCAGGCTCTTTCGCTCAGTTCCGCTGTCGATTCTGGCTGGCTTCCTTCTTGCCGTTGATGGCCTGGCTATCACCCTTTCCCGCACAGCGCTATTGGATGCCTCGCTCACTTTCTTTTTACTACTGGGGTTTTGGCTGTTCCTAATTGATCAGGGAAGATCGAGGGTGAAAATCACCCGAGCCATTGAACAATCGAAGAACTCAATTCTTATCTTTAGGCCTTGGCTTATCTTGACCGGTGTAGCGCTAGGTGCGGCAAGCTCAATCAAATGGTCGGGGCTATACCTGCTTGCCGGAATTGGGCTATACGTTGTGTTTTCGGAGAGCTTGCTTCGTAAAAATTCTGGTGAGAGAAACTGGCTGCGCCAGGGAGTTTTGTTCCAGGGTTCATACTCTTTTGTTTCACTGGTCCCAACGGCACTAGCAACCTACCTTTTGACTTGGGTTCGTTGGATTTTTGGCACCGGTGGGTATATGCGAGACTCGGCTCTTGAAAATCCACCGAGTGGAATCTTTGGGCTGTTACCTGATTGGCTGATTTCACTTTGGAATTACCATGAATTGATTTATGGATTCCATGTGAATCTTAGAAGTGAGCACCCATACGAGGCAAACCCACTGGGTTGGCTAGTTGGGCTTCGCCCAACCGCTTTTTTCTACGAGACGTATCCTGTAGGAACGAATGGTTGTCAGATAACTGAGGGCTGCTCCAGCGCAATTACTGCATTGGGAAACCCGTTTATCTGGATTGGTTCAACCATTGCACTTGTCTACATCATCTATCGATACGTAAGGCACCGCGAAAGAATTTTAGGGTTGGTGCTTCTTGGAACAGCAAGTCTTTACCTGCCGTGGATTGCATTATCCGAGCGCACAGTATTTCAGTTCTATGTGGTGAGCTTCCAGCCTTGGCTAATCTTGGGGCTGGTGTTGGTTATTCAACAGCTGCGGCGAAAACTATTACTCAAATCTTCGGCTCTTGGAAATGCCGCAACCATAGGTTTTTTAGCCATGGTGTTTGGTGCCTTTATCTTCTTTTATCCCGTGAATACAGGGGTGTATTTGCCATTCGAACTGTGGCAGCTCCGGATGTGGCTTCCCAGCTGGGTCTAGCCCATTCGGCAATAGGCTAGCCAGGTACTTGCCTGATCAAGGAAGAAGCCATGCCAGTATTTGCAGTCACTTATCTTTACTCTGCAACTCCAGAGCAGCTCGATCAGATTCGACCAATTCACAGGCAGTGGTTCGCGGGTTTGCTCGAAACAGGCCAGCTATTAGCCTCCGGCCCGATGGTTGATAACCCAGAGGCGCTACTAATTTTTCGATCCGAATCAGCAACCGAGCTAGCGAGTGTTTTGGACCACGATCCTTTTGACATCGCTGGCTTTATTGGATCGCGCTCTATTCAGCAGTGGAATCCGGTGTTCGGACCTTTTAGCTCTTCTTAGAGCTCTTCTTTTTCGCTGGAGTCTTCTTCGAATTTCTCTTCTCAGTCCTAGTTTCACCGCTGGTAGCAATCAAGCTAACAATGGTTGTAAGAATCAGAGTCGACACTATGACTCCAAGAGAGAGCTCGGTTGTGATTTCTGGAATCACCTTAATTGGTTCTCCCCCATTGATAAATGGAAGCTCGTTTTTGTGAAGGGCGTGAATAACTAGCTTCACTCCAATCCAGCCAAGGATTATCGATAGGCCAACTCCCAGATACTTTAGGCGCTCCATTAGGCCGCTTAATAAGAAAAACAGTTGTCTGAGACCAAGTAGTGCAAAGGCATTGGCCATAAACACGATGTACGGCTCACTGGTGAGTCCATAAACGGCTGGGATGGAATCCAGTGCAAACAGCAAGTCTGTGAATCCAATTGCCACCATCACCAAAAGTAGCGGTGTGATGTAGCGCTTGCCTTTCTGGATGATGGTTAGCTTCGTTCCGTGGAATTCGTCAACGGTACGGAATCTGGTCTTGATCAAAGCGACAATCTTGCCACCGGGGACTTTGTCTTCTTCTTCCTCTTTGAAGGTGTCCCAAACCAACAGGATGGCTGTGTAGAGCAAGAATGCGCCGAATAGGTAGAACACCCAGCTGAAGTTCTCGATCGCGGCAGCGCCAAGAGCGATGAAGATTCCGCGAAGGATTAGCGCTAGAACGATTCCAACCAGCAGGGCTTCGCTCTGTAGGTGCCTTGGAACTTTGAACTTGGTGAAGATGATCAGAAACACAAATAAGTTGTCCACTGATAGTGACCACTCGGTGATGTATCCAGCCAGGTATTCCCCGCCGAAACGAGAGCCCCAGACCTCCGTGACCAAGAGCGTAAACATAAGGGCAAGACCGAAGTAGATCACGTACTGAATAGCGGACTCTTTGAAAGTAGGCTCGTGGGGCTTTCTGACCTGAACAATCAGATCACCGATAATAACGACCGCAATGACTGCGATTGAGGCTATCCAGATCCAGGCCTCTACGTTCATAACCTCGGACAATGCGCACCCATTTCTTAGTTGGCCCCTTGGGGGATTAGTGTTTAGCTCTAAATTGTACAAGACTACGAATGAACCATCTTAAGAACCACCGATTGGGGACTAATGCGCGTACTTATATCTGGCGCTAGTGGGCTAGTTGGCACTGAAGTTGCTCGCCAGCTCCGAGAAGACGGCCATGAAGCCATCAGGCTCGTTCGAAGAGCCGCTAGGGCTGCTGACGAAATTAGCTGGAATCCTTCCAAAGGTGAAATTGATCCAGAGATTATGGAGCGCGTTGACGCAGTTGTGAACCTAGCGGGAGCAACTACTGGAAGAATTCCCTGGACTGCCAAGTACAAAAAAGAAATAGTCTCTTCAAGAATTGATTCCACCAGAACATTGGTCACAGCAATCAACCGAGCCGGTAATCCCCCCAAGGTGCTCATAAGTGGTTCGGCTTCCGGATTCTATGGAGAGGGCGGCTCCACATGGCTCAGCGAGGATTCCCCGAAGGGGAAAGGTTTCTTATCTGACCTTGCCCATAACTGGGAGCAGGAGGCTATGAAAGCTCGGGCCCGTGTGGTGCTGGTTAGAACAACTTTGGTCATGAGTCGAAAAAAAGGAGCTCTTGGTCCGCTGATGCCTCTTCTAAAACTGGGAGTGGGTGGACCAATTGGCTCAGGCAAACAATTCTGGGCCTGGATAAATCTCGTCGACGAGGCCGCGGCAATAATTCACCTGATCACTACTCCGGGGGCAAGCGGTCCATACAATCTCACCGCCCCAGAGCCGGCCACCTGCGAACAGATGATCGTAGGTTTAGGCAAGGCAATCCGTCGGCCAACGTTTTTTAGAATCCCAGAGTTTCTAATGAAGTTGTTTATTGGCGAGGCTGCCGAAGAGCTGCTGTTGGTCAGTCAAAAAATGACAGCAAACAAGCTTCTTGCCTCGGGCTTTAGATTCCGCTACCCAGACCTAAAATCCTCGATTGACTGGGTTGTGGCTAGCCCCAAGTAATCTTCCGAATTTGCTATCGATCAGATAAGAGAAAAACCCCACTCTTTCGAGTGGGGTTTTCCTTAAGTAAGTGAAAAAGAATTACTTCTTCTTCGCAGCTGGCTTGCGCTTTGCTGGCTTACGCTTTGCAGCTGGCTTAGCAGCTGCTGATGCAGCTGGCTTACGCTTCGCTGGCTTACGCTTCGCTGGCTTCTTTGCTGCTACTGCTTTTTTTGCAGCTGGCTTACGCTTCGCTGCAGTCTTCTTAGCAGCTGGCTTACGCTTTGCTGCAGTCTTCTTCGCTGCTGGCTTCTTTGCTGCAGTCTCCTTCGCTGCTGTCTTCTTAGCTGCAGCCTTCTTAGCAGCTG
>CAZKQH010000081.1:0-5025 GCA_964554845.1 uncultured Rhodoluna sp.
TTGTGATGTGGTCCTTTGCTGGACCTGCCCTCCAGGGAGTGTTTCAACAGGCGATGAACCGTGTGGTCAGCTTCTAGGCAGGAAGGGTCTGCGGTTGCTGACTTTGTCTTAGTGGCATTTCCAATGTTGGCAATTTTTGTGGCAACTATCTCAATTACCCTTGGCTCATACGCGCGACTAGTGTTGCTTGATTCCACGATTGAGGGAGCAAGGTTCGCCGCGCTAGCAGATCAGGACATCGATTCAGGTATTGCCAAGACTAGGCAATTAGTGGCTGCTGCTCTAGGGCCTGGTCTAAGCGTGAGTGTTGTAGGAAGCCTTTCAAAGTTAGGAAGCGTTGAGTCAGTGAGACTTGTCTCGACACTTGGGTTCAATCTACTTTCCGGTAGCAATTTTCTTACCGCATCATCGGTGGCTACGCGTGAGAACGAGTACTAGTCCATCCTCCGAGCAGGGCTCGGCACTAGTAGATCTGATTGGCTTCGGTGTCTTACTGCAGATACCAATTTTGATGTTCGCAACTTTTGCCGTTTCCCTTCAACAGCAAAGTTTCGCCGTGGAGTCAATTGCAAGGCACGCCCTGCGCGCTCACTCTCTTTGGCCCGTAAACCAGAGCACTCAAGAAGTCGTTGAAACTATTACAAAAGATTTTGGTCTCTCAGCCGATCGAGTCAGTTGGAACCTTTTATGCACACCAAATCCAAATTGTCTGGAGCCAAACACAACTGCTCAAATCGAAGTTAGGTATGGGCAGTTAGTTGCCTACGCAAGTTCGCGATTTTGATTCCACCGAGCGTGGATCACTCGCACCGTTAGGAATTGGGTTAGCGATGCTTTCTCTGACACTAGTTCTAGCGATCCTCGCCGCGGCAAGTCTTTACCTAACCGAGCGAAGGCTAACTACCGTTGCCGAGTCAACAGCGCTTGCGGTGCTGATCGATGCCAAAGGAAATCTTGCGCAACCGCTTGCCCCAATAGCTTCACGGTGGCTTGGTTCACAACCGCTTCGGGGCCTATTCCAAGTTGAACTAGTGGAAGTCAGTTCTATAGACCAACGAAGCGTTCGAGTTAGGTTGTGCAGTAGTTCAAGGCCGATATTTGAAAACTACATGTTTTCTGAAATTGGCAGAGTCTGCTCTGAGGCTTTGGCCCGGCGCGGAAGATAGCGGTGGGCCATCGCAGCTCCAACGATCCCGGCACCGGTAAGTGTGTACATCGCAGTTGCCAACCCAAATACTGCAGTTACTAACGAAATCACAAGTGGTGTGGCGGCAACCCCGGCATCAACCAGAAGACGATATGAGGCAAGGAATTCATTTCTTTCACCCTTTGGCGCTAGGTCAGATCCGATCACCAGAATGATTCCACTTCCAACACCGTTAGCAAGTGACATAACAAGGGCGACCGCAAGGAAAGTGGTTGCGTCAGTTGCAAGCGTTAGTAGTGAAAAGGTAAGTGAAAGTCCAAGCAAAGTTGGAAGAGCTGACCATCTTCGTCCGAAGCGATCCATGATTTGCCCAGAGGTGTATGACAGCGCAAGATCGAGAGCTCCTGCAATACCCATGTAAAGCGCGGTAGCCGCTGGCGATAAACCAATATGCAAGGCCCAAAGCGGAAGCCCAACAATGCGAGCGGTTCTAAGTCCGCCCATAATCGCAGACACAACACCCAATGTGGCTAACTTTTTGGATTCTCTTTTTGCAACCAACCAGGTTGCTCCTGGTTTTGTTCCGGGAGTGTTAGGCATTAGATCCGGCTTCACAAAAACCAGAACTAGGGCAGCTAGGGCACAAAAGATAACAGCATTCCAGTAGACCGCGATAACGTCAAAAAGAGTAATAAGAAGTGCGCCAACCATCGGACCAAAAAAGTGCCCTGCCCGAAATACTCCTCCAAGAATCGAAAGCGATCGTGCGCGGTGGGAGTAGGGAACGGCTTCCGTAAGAAACGAATGTCTAGCTAAGGCAAACACCGAAACGCTAGCACCGAGTAAGAACATTCCCAAACCCAGCATCCACAAACTTGTTGACAGTAAAGAGACAAATATGCCGACGCTTCCAACCGCTGCCGCAGAAAGCATAGCCTTACGCTCGCCAATGGAGTTGATGAGCCTGGCTGCGGGTAAATCTGCTACCAGGGTGCCAACCATGACTAGTCCAGTGATTATTCCTGCGGCTGGAAGGCTCGCTCCAAGTGCCTGTGCGCTGGCAGGAATGATTGGTAGCAGGCTACCCTCGGCAATACCAAACAACAGTGACGGTGTGAATACTGGAAAGTTCAAGCTCGATATCTTGAAGTCCTTGGTGTTTGCGGGCACCTGACAATTATGCTCCTGACTTAGACTTGTGAAATCATGTCGGAACTAGATTTAGCAACAGAAATAAAGTCGCTTCGGCAACTTTTTGCAACTATCAAAGAAGTCATAAACCCTGTTGCATTGCAGTTGGAAGTGGACTCACTGCGAGAGCAGGCTTCGGCTGGCGACCTGTGGGATGACCCAGATCGGGCTTCGAAGATCACATCTTCGCTGTCCAGATCGCAAGACAAACTCGACATGATTGTTTCGGTAGAAGCGCGGGTAAATGACCTAGAGGTATTGATTGAGATGGCCAACGATGCCTCTGATTCCGTGACTAAATCGGAAGCCAAAAAGGAATTGTCTGACCTTCAAAAGCTCGTTGGCGAACTAGAGATTCAGACTTTGCTTAGCGGGGAATACGACTCCCGCTCGGCTGTGGTGACCATTCGAAGCGGCGCCGGAGGGGATGACGCTACAGATTTTGCTGAAATGCTTATGCGGATGTACATCCGCTACTGCGAACAAAAAAAGTATCCAGTGAAAGTGCTGGATATCTCACATGCTGAAGGTGCAGGAATCAAATCTGCCACCTTCGAAATTGATGCACCTTATGCTTACGGCACATTATCCGTTGAAGCAGGAACTCATCGACTCGTTCGAATGAGTCCATTCAATGCGGCTGGAAAACGCCAAACTTCATTTGCAGCGGTTGAAATTGTCCCGCTAGTTGAGCAAACCGAAGCAATCGAGATTCCGGATGCTGACATTCGAGTGGATGTCTTTCGCTCATCCGGACCTGGGGGCCAGTCGGTAAATACGACCGACTCCGCAGTGCGCATTACTCACTTACCTACTGGCACTGTTGTTAGTTGCCAGAACGAGAAGAGCCAGATTCAGAACAAGCAGGCTGCCATGCGTGTTTTGCAATCACGTCTTTTGGAAGTGCGCAGGCGCGAAGAAGAAGCTACCAAAAAGCAGTTAGCTGGAGATGTCAAAGCATCTTGGGGAGAGCAGATGCGAAGCTATGTGCTGGCTCCGAATCAAATGGTGAAAGATCTAAGAACCAATTACGAAGAGAACAACCCACAGTCGGTGTTTGATGGGGGACTCGACGGATTTATAGCCGCGGGAATCCGTTGGAGAATGCGATCTCCCGCTTAGGCTGGAGACACAATGATTAGCGTTCAAAACGTCACCAAAAAATACAAGGGAACACCAAGGCCAGCGCTTGACCAGGTAAGCCTCGAAATTGAAAAAGGTGACTTTGTATTTCTAGTCGGTGCCTCCGGCTCCGGTAAATCCAGCCTCATGAGGTTGATGCTTCGCGAAGACATTCCAAACTCTGGATCTGTACATGTTCTCGGGGAAAACCTTGTAGGTCTTCCTGCAAGACGAGTCCCATTCTTTCGGCGCAAGCTGGGAGTGGTGTTTCAAGATTTCAGACTTCTACCCAACAAAACGGTTGCTCAGAATGTTGCATTCAGCCTCGAGGTAATTGGAAAGTCTCAAGGCTTCATCCAAGAAGCGGTCCCAGATGTTTTGGGATTGGTTGGATTAGCCGAAAAAGCAGACCGGCTTCCCAGCGAACTCTCCGGCGGTGAGCAGCAACGCGTTGCCTTAGCTAGAGCAATTGTAAACAAGCCTGCGATATTGCTAGCCGATGAGCCAACTGGAAACTTGGACCCAACTACAAGCGAGGAAATCATGGCATTGATTAACTCAATCAATTTAGCTGGGACAACAGTTGTGATGGCAACCCACGATCGATCGATCGTGGACAAGATGCAACGTCGTGTTGTAGAGCTAAGTCAGGGTCAAATCATTCGTGATCAAACAAGCGGCGGCTACGGAGTGCGGGCTTAGATATGCGTTTTGGATTCATGTTCTCTGAGGTAAGTCAAGGCTTGCGCAGAAACATCGCTATGGTGATCAGCATTATTCTGGTGACTTTCATTTCCCTCACATTTGTTGGAACCGCTTCACTGCTGCAGCTCCAAATTGGCCAGATGAAGAATTACTGGTACGACAAAGCACAGGTTGCTATTTATCTGTGCACCGATGTTTCTCCGGAAGCAACTTGCCCACGGGGAGAAGCATCTGAAGATGTAAAGACAGAAGTTCAGGAAAGACTTGATTCACCGACGCTGAACCCATTTATTGAAGAGTATTATTTTGAAGATCACGATCAGGCTTACGCCAATTTTCAGGAACAATTTTCTGGAAACGCCGTGGCCCAATACGTTCGGGCAGAGCAATTAAATGAGACCTATTGGGTGAATCTATTTGACCCAAACCAGTCACAGATCATCACTGAAAGTTTTACAGGCCTTGCTGGAGTTGAAGAGGTTCGGGATCAGCGCAGCTATCTTGATCAAATCTTCAACATCCTGAACATAGCTTCACTTGCAGCAATTTCAATTGCGTTGCTAATGCTGGTATCAAGCGTTCTTTTGATCTCAACGACGATTCGACTCTCGGCCTTTTCTAGAAGGAGAGAGCTCGGTATCATGCGCCTGGTGGGCGCTAGCAACTTCTCGATTCAATTGCCATTCATTCTCGAAGGTGTGGTCGCCGCACTCATAGGAAGCTTGCTGGCGGCGGGAGCGGTTTTGGGCCTCGTTGCGTTCTTTGTTCAGGGGTTCCTGGCCGAAAGACTACCTTTTACTAGCTTTGTGAGTATCAGCGATGGCATGCTTGTAGTTCCGCTATTAATTGCCGTGGGTGTG
>CAZKQH010000082.1:0-4708 GCA_964554845.1 uncultured Rhodoluna sp.
AAGAGCGCAAGTCAGCCCCCGCATCTCCTGGTTTGGCGTAGACCGGTGCAAAGCCCTCTGGGGCGCTTATCAATACTCGAACTTCACTCATCAGATGACAGCGTAATCTAGAAACTGTGCCCAACCCAAAACCGACAGAGCAAATTGTCTATAGGGAGCGAGTCCGCCCAAATCTAGGAACCTTTCTAGCGGTTGCAACACTCCTACCGGCTGTGACACTGGTGTCGGAGCCGTTTGATTACAGAATTGGTGTAGCAGTTGGTCTTATTCTGCTTTTCTCCATCTGGTCAGCGCTATTTTTCTTATCCCCCGTTATACAGGTAGATAGTTCGCACCTCACAGTAGCCCGAGCAAAAATTCCAAGGGATTTGCTTGGAAAAATAGAAGAGGTTTCTAAAGATCAGATTTTTTCTGAACGAGGACCGAATTTAGACCCGTCAGCTTACAAAGTTTTCCAGGGAACTGTAAAAACCGCCATAAAAATTGCAATTAATGATCCGGATGATCCGACGCCCTACTGGATTATTTCCACCCGGAAGCCGGCGCAATTTGCTGAGGCGCTGAGGGCAAAAAACTAAGCGTCACACTCTGAACAGATTGGGCCGTTCTTAGTCTTTCTTGCAACAAGAGAACGATGCTTGACAATAAAGCAATTCGAACATGTGAACTCGTCGTCTTGTGGTGGCAAAACAACAACCTCTAGATCTTCCGAGACAACATCTGGAATTGAAAATGAGTCGCCTGAGTCGTCGACTTCGGTATCAGAAGCGCCGGTGGTAGCAGGGACGCGCTCTTTTATAGCCTCGATTGACTCGGTGTCATCGTCGGCTTTTCTAGGGGCGTCGTAATCGGTTGCCATTGTGGGACCCTTCAGTTCTTCGGTAAGCGCTAGTAGTGTCCAACAAAAACCACCCAATAGCAAACCGACA
The DNA here is from genome assembly GCA_964554845.1 of uncultured Rhodoluna sp. Classification (GTDB taxonomy): domain Bacteria; phylum Actinomycetota; class Actinomycetes; order Actinomycetales; family Microbacteriaceae; genus Rhodoluna. The sequence continues at coordinate 930 of CAZKQH010000082.1, forward strand.
CAGCGACAATTTCCTTGGAAACTCCCGTGTTTTTGCTGGGCCCATGGGGCCCTTGCTGGCACACTTCTTCATAGGAGAAGACAAGCCATGAAAGACATAAAGTTCCTGGGCGCAGATGGTGACTTCCTACTGCTTGAAACCGCCGAAGGGGTTAGGTACCGACTCTTAGTAGACGAAACTGTCAGGCGCGCCAGTCGGGGCGAAACGCAGTCACAGCTCGACGCACCGACACTAAGTCCTAGGGAGATTCAAGAAGAGATTCGAGTAGGCAGAAGTATCGAAGACATCATCGCAGCCAGCGGAGCTCCCGAGGAATACATTCGCAAATTCGCCCAACCGGTTCTGGATGAGCTAAATCATGCCGTTCTAAACGCCCTAACCGTGAGACTGGAAATCGCGGGTGATCGATTCAATGAGCCAACCGCTCGAGAATTTGGCGACATCATCAAATCCAGATTGGCTGCCAGTGGCGCAGGCATAGAGCGCTGGTCTGCTCTCAAGGCTCCTGATCAAGGCTTCTTTATTTTCTGTGAATTCGAGCTCAACGGCGAAACAAAGAAAGCTACTTGGAGTTATAACCCCAAACGACTCGCCCTTTCACCAGAAAACGATGTTGCAATTAACCTCTCTTCTCAGGACCGACTTGCAAGCCATGCACCAAGGCTTAGACCGGTTGCAACAGAGCCAACTTCAATCACCGAGAGTTTGGGCGAGACTGTCGATCTTGTTAGGTCAATTCCAACTTCTGCAGCACCGCTGAACACAAGCGCTTCCGAACCAGACGAGTCAGTAATTTCTGAAACTGCAGACTTGCTCGACGCACTGCGAAAGAAAAGAAGTGAACGCGAGAGCGTTGAACAGCTGGACCCACACCCATCCACTGAAGGCTTGAGGATCGTTGAGTATGTTCCAGAGCCAGTTATTCTCGAGGAAGAGCCCGAGCCTGCGCCTGCACCAGTAAATACTGACTCATCGAATTCACCAAAGCGTGGGCGTGCATCTATCCCAAGCTGGGATCAAATTGTTTTTGGAACAAAGACTGAAGACTAACTTCTCTTAGAACACCAGAAGTGGAACTTCCCACTCAGCTTTGCTCATTCCACCGTGTTGGCCAATCATAGACATCGATTTCACTTTTGCAAATTCCCGATGGTATACAACTCGATCACCCTTAGGTAAAAGAACCAAATCAGGGGCTACTTTCTTGGCCGATTCACTTAGTGGCTGGTACCAACCGGCATCAACCAGTTCCTGAATTGTCACAACCTCAGCCTGGGCGCCTAAATCGGCTTGGACTGCTTCGCGTTTTGCGACTAGATCGACTCCGACCTCAAAGTACAAAAATCCAACTCTGGGATCTCCCCCAATCATGGCAAGGTCTTTCATTGACTCGTAGTGCTCAAGATAGAAGTGTGATGTTTGTGCAACATCAATCACACCGTGATCTGCTGTCAGAATTGCGCCTCCTGTTTTTGGGAGAGATTTCATGAAGATAGCAAGAACCGAGTCAAGATCCTCTATGGTGTTTAGCCAGTTTTGAGATTGAGACCCGAAGCGATGTGCGAGTTGGTCAAGTTCTGGAATGTAGAGATAGATGAGCGTGCCTGGCTTTGAAATCTCAGCTCGGGCTAGATCAAAGCGATCCTGCAAAGTCTTCCCAGGTAAATATTTTGAAGCCGGCATAGTGGCTTGAGTAAAACCACTTCCCTCGTACTCTCCTGGGCCCACGGTAACGACATTCTTGCCAGCCTGTACCGCCTGCTCACTGATGGTCTGCAAATCTTGATACTTCTGAGGTGCAAACTCATTACCTAAGTCATTTAATAAATTGATTGGCTTGGATACTTCTCTATCAAAGACGCGGTAGCCAATAAATCCGTGTTCACCGCTTTGCTTACCGGTTGCAAAGCTTGCAAGGCTGGTAGCGGTTGTTGTTGGAAAGCCCGAAAAAAGAGATTTTGATGTAGCTAGCTTCTGATTAAGATATCCGGCGTGACCTCCGGCTGCTTTGATGTTTGCAACCCCTAGTCCATCGACGAGGATAACCAGATAGCTCTGCTTGGCTGGAAGTGATAGTGGGTTTGGTTTGCCTTCGAGCGCAAGAAATGCACTGAGATAAGCCTCGGAAAGCCTCCCAAACGAATTTGGTACAGAAGGTAGCATCGAATCTAAGTTTGCCACAGCAGTAGGAAGATCATGGCCAAAGAACAAATCGATAAAGTTCCGGAACGAATCTTTGACATCGACCTATCCAAGGAGATGCAGGACTCGTTCCTGGAGTACTCCTACTCCGTTATCTACTCCCGTGCCCTTCCCGATGCCAGAGATGGCCTAAAGCCAGTTCACCGTCGAATCGTTTATCAAATGGGCGAGATGGGACTTCGTCCAGACCGAGGTCATGTCAAATCTGCTCGTGTCACAGGCGAGGTAATGGGAAAGCTTCACCCTCACGGCGACAGCGCAATCTATGACGCCCTAGTTCGTATGGCACAGCCGTTTTCCTTGCGAGTTCCACTTATTGACGGGCACGGAAACTTCGGTTCCTTAAATGATGGCCCAGCTGCAGCCAGGTATACGGAAGTTCGACTTTCTCCAGCGGCTCTGGTGATGAACGAGGGTCTCAACGAGAATGTCGTAGATTTCAAGCCCAACTATGACGCGCAACTCTCTGAGCCAGAGGTGTTGCCAGCAGCCTTTCCAAACCTGTTGGTTAATGGTGCTTCAGGTATTGCGGTGGGTATGGCAACTAACATGCCGCCCCACAACATGCGGGAAGTCGTAAAAGCTGCAATTTACCTTCTGAAGAACCCGAACGCCACTCTCGATGACTTGATGGCAATTGTTCCAGCCCCAGATTTTCCTAACGGTGGAATCATCATGGTCGGCGAAGGAATCAAAGAAGCCTACGAAACCGGTCGCGGCAGCTTTAAAACACGAGCTCGAGTAAGCGTTGAGTCAGTTGCTCCAAGAAAGATGGGGCTTGTCATCACTGAGCTTCCATATCTGGTGGGACCAGAGAAAGTGATCGAAAAGATCAAAGAGGGAGTAAATGCCAAGAAGCTCCAGGGCATTTCAGATGTGATTGACCTAACCGACAGAACCAATGGCCTAAAGCTAATCATTGAGCTCAAAACCGGCTTTGACCCACAAGTAGTTCTTGACCTGCTCTACCGCTACACACCGATGGAAGACAGCTTCGGAATCAACAACGTAGCTTTGGTCGAAGGCCAGCCCCAGACTCTTGGACTGCGGGATTTGTTAGGCGTTTATCTTGCTCACCGCATCATCGTTATCAGAAGAAGAAGCGAAAACCGTCTCGGAAAACGCCAGGCCAGACTGCATTTGGTCGAGGGAATGCTGCTTGCCATCGTCGGCATAGACGAAGTTATCAAGATCATAAGAGGGTCCGAAGAAGTTCAGGAAGCTAAGACCAAGCTAATGAAGAAGTTCAAGCTCAGTGACATTCAGGCTGAGTACATTCTCGAATTGAGGCTTCGTCGCCTGACAAAGTTTTCAAAGCTTGAGCTCGAGACTGAGAAAAAGCAGCTGCTTCTTGAAATCGCTGAGCTAGAGAAGATTCTCAAAAGCGACAAAGCCCTGAAGGACTTAGTCGCCTCTGAAATGGAAGAAGTGGCCAAGAATTACGGCGACGATCGTAGAACTTCTCTTCAGGCAGAAGGGGAGGTAGTTAGTGAATCCGCAGCCACCAAGAAGCTTGTCAACGCTGAGCTGACTGACTCCCCCTCGGCTATCACCCTCACAGCTGCCGGGCGGGTATT
>CAZKQH010000082.1:4768-5023 GCA_964554845.1 uncultured Rhodoluna sp.
GTTACCGAAACTGGTTTGCTTCCACAACTAGAAGTGATGTGGTCTTTGTCACTGACGCCGGACGCATGCTTCGAACTCACGTTGGAGATATCCCAGTTGGCGACAGCGCAACCCATAACTCAGGCACACCAACTGCTGAGTTCCTTGGCTTAGGTAAAAAAGAAAAGGTCTTGGGGGTATTCCCGGTCGATGGGAAAACGATTATTGCCCTGGGAACCAAAAATGGCATTGTCAAACGGATCACTCCGGATTTCC
>CAZKQH010000083.1:0-4778 GCA_964554845.1 uncultured Rhodoluna sp.
GCTTTCGGGGGCAAACATATCCCCTGAACACTGTTCTGACTTGGGTGCGGTTCATCGAAAACTCAGAGAACATGCACGTTCGAACCCAGGCTGGGTAAGAGGTTTTGGATGGGTTGGAGGAGCGATTGAGGGAACGGGCCCAAGATCAACTTTGACCTATAAGGAACTTGAAGACGCTCAGATAAACGAACCAATCATCCTGACTGACTTCAGCGGCCATCAGGCCTGGTGCAACAAGAAAGCTCTAGATGCCGCTGGCATTACTGCTAACACCGAAGATCCCGCCGGGGGTCAAATTGTTCGAAACAGTCTTGGGGAACCAACTGGCTTACTACTTGAATCAGCAGTAAAACTAGTCACTCAAGTTATGCCTCGGCCCTCTCGTGGCGAGGTGACAAATGCTGTAATTCGGGCGAGAGATATCCTGTTGGCAAATGGCATTACCTCTTATACAGATCCAGGCCTTGGCCCAGGGGCAGCATCGCTTGATGATGGAACCGCATCACTAGAGGTAATTGATGTCTATAGGCAATTAGCCAAAGATTCGGAATTGAACATGAGGATTGAAGTCATGTTGCTTTTTGGCGGGCTTGGCGGAACCTCGTTAGCAGATGTCGTAGCAGGGCTAAAGGAGTTTGGTCCACCAGAGATACGGTCAAGGGGTTATCAAGTCACTGTTTCTCAGCTCAAGGTTTTTGCAGACGGTATACCAAGGAGCAGGACTTCTTGGTTGAGTGAACCCTACGATACCCACACTCACGGATCTCTTACCCTGGCAGGCAGTAACGAGAAGGAGCAGGTTGAAACTCTGAACTCTATTTACGCTCACGCCACAACCCAAGGTTGGCAGGTAGGCATCCACGCAACGGGGGATCAGACCATCTCTGCCATAGCCGATGCAGCTGAGCAAATCCCTGCAGCAAGCAAGCTTAGAAACTACGTGATTCATGCAGATCTAGTTAAGTCTGAGGATATGACTCGACTTGGAAATTCTGGGGTTTGTGTCAACGTTCAACCAGGTATCCGTCGCATGGTTGGACGGGCTGTCGAGCCAATAATTGGCCGAGAAAGAACTATGCGAAGGCTTCGACTAAGAGAAATGAAAGAGGCTGGAATCAATCTGGCCCTATCTAGCGATGCTCCGGTAACTCCAGCTGATTGGAGAGTGATTTTCGCATCCGCGGTAGATAGAGGATTCATCACCGAGCCTGATTTTGATGATGGCCAGGGCTTGAGTGCACTGGAAGCGATGCATGCGCTGACCACCACCGCTGCTTATCAAAGCCACTCTGAACAGTGGAGGGGATCAATGACACCTGGGAAGGTAGCCGATTTTGTAGTTTTAGACCGGTTGGTGGACTGGGACGGCGACCCCTGGCAGGTCACAAAAGCAAAGCCACGCGCTGTGTTTGTTGGTGGCAAGCTAGTGCACGGAGGTATTTGAGATCATGGCCGAGAAAAGACCGAACATCGTTGTAATCATTGCCGATCAATTTCGGCATGACATGTTCTCCTACGCTGATGGACCATTCAAGGTAAATACCCCGAACATAGACAAGCTAGCCAAAAAAGGCGTGATGTTTACAAACGCCTACTCCGCTAATCCAACCTGTATGCCAAACCGAGCATCAATTGCTACCGGACGTTGGCCCTCTGTTCACGGAACTAGAACCAACGGAGTTACTTTTGATCAGAATGCCGAAACCTTCATGCGGACTCTGCGTCGAAGTGGTTACAAAAACTACGCCATCGGAAAGCTTCACCACCAAAGCATGGGTTGGGCTTGGGAAGATTACCAAGTCGATGAAATGCGATTGAGAAATCCCGAGGTTCTTGAAAAGATTCGGGATTCAATCACACGCGGCGAAGGAGATTGGCAATCCTGGGAAGATGCCGCTAGGCATCGCAAAGAATATCTATCAATGCCTAAGGACTATTACGGCTACGACCACGTTGACCTGGTTGTAGGTCATGGCGATAATCCGTCGGGACATTTTCACCATTGGGCCAGGTCCAAAGGCGTCAGCATAGATGATCTTGCCGGTTGGAAAAACTCCACTGAGCGTAGTGAAACGGTGGAAGACGTTTACATCAGCGAAGTGCCAGCAGAGCTTCACCCGAATGCATTCATCGTGGAAAAGTTCCGGGAGCGTCTAATTGAGCTAAAGAACGAAACTGATCCATTTTTGTTCTTCATTTCATTTCCTGACCCTCACCATCCTTTTGCACCGCCAAAGAGCTGGTTCGACAAATGGCGGCAGAGCGATGTGGAAATTCCTGCCAATTTCTTCAGTCACGCTTCAAACTCCCCAGCTCACATCGAGGCGATGTATGGCGCATCAGGTAAGCAAAATATTGATTCGACTATGACCTGGGCCCCCACCCAGAATCAGATGGAAGATGTATTGAAGGCTCAATTTGCTCAAATCGAGTTCATGGACAATGCGCTCGGGGAGATACTTACTTCCCTTGAGGCTTCTGGGAAGGGTGATGACACCTACGTGATTTTCTCGGGTGATCATGGCGATCTAATGGGCGAGCACGGTCTAATGCTCAAGCACTTCGTTCATTTTGATGCCGTCACGCGTGTGCCACTGATTATCACGGGCCCTGGCATCGAACCTCAGAAGGACACTAGATTGGTTTCCAGTGTAGATATCGCTCCGACTGTTATTGAGTTGGCTTCGGCGGAAAAGTATCGAGGCATCCAGGGACGAGATTTGCTTTCTGATCACACCAGCTGGCGAACTGCCCTGGTGATCGAAGAAGATCAGCCTTTTGGAATTGAGGGACTTCCTGGTCCGGTAAAGATTCGAACACTGGTGACGGAAGATTATCGGTTTACCGTATACGGAGGCACTGATCAGGCTGAGCTTTACGATCGAAGCAAAGATCAAGGCGACCTTGCAAACATTTATGCAGATGCCACAGCCGAGCGTAGCGAAGCTTACGAAAGACTTACTCACGAACTGATTAATTTGACCGAAGAGGGTATTGCCCCAATAGCGGGTGCTTGATGCTACTTATTGCTATTCCTATTGGTGTGCTAATTGGAATCCTTCTCGGTTTGGTTGGCTCAGGAGGTTCACTTCTAGGAACACCACTGTTGATCCTTGTTGGTGGATTCAGCTTCTATGACGCCTCCACCAGCGCACTATTTATTGTTCTGACATCATCTATCGGTGCTCTGGTGCTGCGGGATAGAAAAGATGTCTCGCTCCGGTTGATTGTTTGGGCTATTGCCCTTGGAACCCTGGGCACCCCCCTAGGAGTAATGACTAGTCACGCAATATCCAACGAGCAAGCCAAGATAATTTTGTCCTGCCTGTTAGTTGGGGCTGGCTTTTTGGCATGGAATGGCTTTGGCGGGGCGGGAATGAAAGTCGCGGTCCGGAATCAACAGTGGCTCGGCGCAATTGCTTTTGTTTTTGTCGGCTTTATGACCGGTCTTAGCGGCATCGGGGGAGGTTACCTTCTTGTCCCCAGCTTGATTTTGATTTACGGACTGGGATTTACCAAGGCGGTCACAACCTCTCTGATTGTGGTTGTTTTTAATGCCCTAGCTTCGATCCTGTTCCGGGTAGCCCAGGGAGTGGATTTTTCCGCCGATCAATGGGTCGGAACCGGGGTCATCGTTGCCTCAGCACTAGTGGGAAGCCTCATTGGGTCGCACTTCAGCAAACTAATGAACAGGTCATTAATCCAGCGGATTTTCTCGATTCTGCTGTTTGGGCTGGCCGCCGCCTTGATAATCAGGGCCTTTTCGGGCTAGAAATACTGGACTAGCCAAGTAGAAGGGTTTTGGATAGACTCGGAGACTGGTGTTTCCTCCAAAATCCTGGTCAACAAAATGACCTGATTTGGAGCGCCACCAATCCAACGAATTAGATAAGTGAGGCTATGGCCAACAAAGACGGCGTCATTGAGATTGAGGGCTCGGTGGTTGAAGCTCTACCGAACGCAATGTTTCGAGTCGAGTTGACCAACGGACACAAAGTCTTAGCGCACATCTCCGGAAAAATGCGACAGCACTACATTCGTATTCTTCCTGAGGACAAAGTAATTGTTGAACTAAGCACTTACGACCTCACCAGAGGTCGAATCATTTATCGCTACAAGTAAATCGGTTTTGTAAAAAGCCCTGAAGAAAAGTAAGAGACATGAAGGTTAACCCAAGCGTCAAGAAGATCTGCGACAAGTGCAAGGTTATTCGTCGCCACGGTCGCGTCATGATCATCTGCGATAACCCGCGCCACAAACAGCGCCAGGGCTAAGCACCACCCGCAACACCACAACTGAATATCTTCAATAGTTTTCCAAACAGTTAGAAATAGCTGGTACCTCCGGAGAAGGCCGGAGCCGAAAGAAATTTAGGGCGGGAAGCTACAGACCTTCTAAACAAACAGGAGTAATCCAAATGGCAAGAATTGCCGGCGTTGACATTCCACGCGACAAGCGTGTTGAAATCGCCCTAACCTACATCTACGGAATTGGTCGCACTCGTTCGATCAAGACACTAGAGGAAACCAAGATCGACAAGAACATCCGCGTCAAGGATCTATCTGACGACCAGCTTGTTGCACTTCGTGATCACATCGAAGGTACCTACAAAACCGAAGGTGAGCTTCGTCGTGACGTAGCCGCAGATATCCGCCGCAAGGTTGAGATCGGTAGCTACCAGGGAATCCGTCACCGTAAGGGACTTCCAGTCCACGGTCAAAGAACCAAGACCAACGCTCGTACTCGCAAGGGTCCAAAGCGCACCGTAGCCGGCAAGA
>CAZKQH010000084.1:0-2892 GCA_964554845.1 uncultured Rhodoluna sp.
AATGGATTCGCTAAATCGCCACGAAGACTACGGTCAAGAGTCCCTCGAAGAAGGCCATCTTCTTGATGACCCGATCGCGCAGTTCCAGGCCTGGCTAATCGATGCCGAGCAGGCAGAGATCTACGAACCGAACGCATTTGTTCTTGGAACAGTTGATTCGGAGCACCAACCGCGCTCTAGAACAGTTTTGCTAAAAGGTGTAGACGAAAAAGGATTCTTTTTTGCGAGCAACTACTTATCTCGCAAGGGCGAAGCCCTTGCGGTTAACAACAAGGTAAGTGCGGTCTTTGGTTGGTACTCGATGTATCGACAGGTATTGATTCAGGGAATTGCACAAAAGAGCGAGCCACACGAATCAGACGAATACCACGCATCAAGACCGCACGATTCCCAAGTTGCTGCTTGGTCGAGCAAGCAATCAAGTCCAATTGAATCAAGAGCTGCTCTTGATGCCCAATACGATCAAGCTCTGAAGCGCTTTGAGGGCACTGATGTTCCTCGCCCTGATTTCTGGGGTGGCTATCGAATCGTCCCTACCCGAATTGAATTCTGGAAGGGTAGATCTAATCGAATGCATGACCGGATTGAATTTGTTCGAACTGTTGGGCCAGATGGCGTCTTTGGTGCCTGGAGCACTTCTAGGTTGCAGCCCTAACTAGCTAGTTGTTGCCCTTTGAGGACTTGGTGTTACATTGCAAGCACTCACACAGCCTGTTTTTAGCCCCCTGCGGATAAACTTGTATTTCGCCACCAAACAAGGGAAACGCTTGGGCTTCATAGACAAAATCGAGAAGACTCTAGAAAAGAAGGTCTCTGGCCTTTTTTCCAAGACCTTCAAATCTGGCCTAGAGCCAGTCGAGATAGCCTCAGCCATCAAGCAGGAGATGGATGCCAAGGCATCCATTCTTAGCCGCGACCGAATTCTGGTTCCAAACTCTTACCTGATATCCCTAAGCCCCCAAGATCACCAGAAGCTTGAAAACCTTGGCGAACCACTTCTTGATGAACTCAAAGCTCTAGCTTCTGAGCATGCTCGCAGGCAAGGCTTCCAGTTCGGTGAGGTTCTTGAGATCAAGCTCACTTCTTCACCTTCCTTAGTGCTGGGCCAACTAGAGGTTTCCTCGGAAGCTAAAAAACTAGACGTTGCCTGGATACCGGTGCTGCAAGTTGGAGGGGTAACCCACGAGCTAACAAAATCAAGAACAACCGTTGGCAGAGATTCCACGGCAGATCTTCAAATCGGGGACAATGGCTTGAGTAGAAAGCACTTTGAGATCCTCTGGGATGGCTCAAGGGCAGCTGTTCGAGACCTTGGCTCCACCAACGGCACCAAAGTGGCTGGCAAGAAGATCGACCAGCTGACGATTTCCTCCGGCACGGTGTTTTCAGCCGGTCGAACGGACTTTTTATTCAATGTGATCGCGAGGGCTAAATGAGTGAGCTAGCGCTATTTCTAGTCCGCACCGGATTTCTGGTTTTGCTTTGGATCTTCATCTTCAGCATCATCTCGGTAATCCGAGCTGACTTATTTGGCCAGAAAGTTGTCTCTCGTGTTGCCCAAGCCAACGTACCGGCTGTGTTCTCAAGCCCAGGGGTAGCAACAGCTTCTCCGACCCAGCAACTTGATCAGAAGGCAACCAGGCTAGTTGTCACCGGAGGTGACAAGGTCGGAACTGAAATAGCGCTTTCCGGAAGACAGCTCTCGATCGGTCGAGCAGGAGATAGCGACCTAATAGTTGATGACGAATACGCATCAACCCACCACGCCAAGTTGGTATTTATCAACGGTGAGTGGCTAATCCAAGATCTTGATTCCACCAATGGGACTTTTTTGGATGGCCAGAAAGTTTCCACACCTCAGCCAGTTGCTATGAACGCCCAGGTTCGAATCGGCCAGACCACCTTTGAGTTGAGGGCGTAGCCACCTTGGGAATCAAAACCGTTTCCTACGCAGCAAGCGATGTTGGGAAAGTTAGATCTTCCAACCAGGACTCCGGCTACGCCGGAGTCAACTTGTTCTTTGTCGCTGACGGTATGGGCGGTCACGCTGGAGGAGATATTGCATCAGCTATCACCGCGCAGCATGTTGCAACCGCCGATGAGCCGGTGGAAAACTCGCAGCAGGCTGAGCAAAAACTAATTGACTACATCTGGCAGGCAAATCAGAAACTAAGCGCTTCTGTTCAAGAGCACCCAGACCTAGCGGGAATGGGAACGACTTTTTCTGGAATGTTGGTTCACGGAACCAGTGTTTCAATCGGCCACATCGGAGATTCCAGAATCTATCTGGCTCGTGACGGTGTTGTGAAGCAAATCACAACAGATCACACCTTTGTGCAGAGGCTTGTTGACACCGGTCGCATCTCGGAAGAAGAGGCATTAGTCCATCCAAGAAGAAGCGTCCTGATGCGCGTGCTTGGCGATGTTGAGCAATTCCCAGAAGTTGATCTTGAAACCTTTGAAACCAAACCGGGCGATCGCTGGATGGTGTGCACTGATGGTCTATCCGGTGTAATTCCAGAACGCCTGATGCACCGCATCATGCTTTCCAATTCTTCTGTGCAAGAGGCAACTGATTTGCTGGTTGGCGAAGCGCTGGAATTTGGTGCGCCGGATAACGTCACCGTTGTGTTGGTGGATGTTTTGGATGACCAGGAACGAACTGAAGCTTCTCCTTCTAGAAACTTTGTGGGCTCTGCAGCAAGCGAAGTGGTTATTGAAGAGCGCAAGGGTCGAAGAATCCTTCGGATCTTGAACCCAATGACGCTTATTGAAATGCTGCAAAAGCCAGAGGACCCAACAAGTTTTGCTCCAGAATCTGAAGAGCTACTAGAAAAGATCCTCAGGGATACCAAGGGTCGTATCAGGGCCAGAAGAATTCGCCAGCTTGCT
>CAZKQH010000084.1:2902-4567 GCA_964554845.1 uncultured Rhodoluna sp.
TACGTCTTGCTAGTTGCTATAGCGATCTATGGCTTGTTCTTGGCGTATGAGTACACCCAAACCAGGTTCTTTGTTGGAACAAACGACGGGGTAGTAGTTATCTATAAGGGCATCAGGGAAGATCTCGGGCCATTTAGATTCTCAACCGTCTATGAAGTTTCCAACATTTCCGTCGATTCGCTAACTGACTTCCAGCGCGAAGCGCTGGAGCGCTCAATTGCCACCGAGAGCCTTGAAGACGCCAGAAGAGTTTTGGATCAGCTAGGAGGCAACTAGCGATGAATGCGCTTACCGAAGCCCTTCAGATCTCGAAGCTAATCAAGGTAGTTCCAAGATCGAGAAATTTAGAAGCGCTCTTGCTGTTTTTTGCGGCAGGGCTAAACGCCTTTGAAATAGCGCAGATTCAGCTTTCCATTCTGGAAAAAATCACAACCGATCTGTTTACCTATTGGCTTCCACCAATTGCCTTTGCTTTCCTTTTGCACCTGATTCTTCGCCGCCGAGCATCCGAAGCTGACCCGCTGATATTGCCAATTGCTGTTGTGCTCAACGGTTTAGGTATCGCAATGATTTACCGGCTTGATCTTGCAACCATTGCCTCCGGTGGTGCCGAGCTATTTGGAGTGCGGCAAGTGATGTGGACTGGCGTTGCTATGGCTATTGCCGCCATGGTTATCTTGTTTGTTCCCAGCCAGCTGTTTTTGCGCAGGTACGTTTACGTATCGATGGCCGTTGGTATCGCGCTGCTGCTACTGCCCCTGGTGCCATTTATCGGAACAACTATTAATGGCGCGACCCTTTGGATTTCCCTTTTCGGCATTACTTTCCAGCCCGGTGAGATAGCCAAGATTGCGCTGATCATTTTCTTTGCAGGCTATTTGGTGAACCGTAAAGATTCACTAGCGGTGGTTGGAAGAAAGATACTGGGTGTTCGCATCCCAAGAGGGCGCGAACTTGGGCCGATTTTGGTCATCTGGCTTGCAAGCATTGGTGTTCTTGTTTTGCAGCGCGATCTTGGTACCAGCATTTTGTACTTCGGACTATTCCTGGTGATGATTTACGTTGCAACTGGACGAGCTTTCTACGCCGGCATTGGTGTAGCGATGTTGGTCACAGGCGGCCTGGTTGCATCCCGTGTGTTGGACTACGTATCGCGACGCTTTGATGCCTGGCTAAACCCATTCGATCAAGAAAACTACGATGCCGTTGGCGGTAGCTACCAGATCGTGCAAGGCGTCTTTGGTATGGCTAACGGTGGATTGTTTGGAACCGGTCTTGGTGGCGGAGTGCCGCAACTTGTTCCACTGGCCGAAAGCGATTTCATCGTTGCGAGCCTCGCGGAAGAGTTGGGCCTAATTGGTTTCTTTGCAATCTTGGCTTTGTACTTCTTACTGGTTGCACGTGGACTAAAAGTTGGCTTTAGGCACAACGACGAATTTGCCAAGTTGATGGCGGTTGGATTTGCTTTTGTGATTGCGCTGCAGGTGTTTGTAGTTATCGGTGGCGTGACCAGAATTCTTCCTCTTACCGGTCTTACTACTCCCTTGTTGGCAGCAGGTGGCTCATCGCTTCTTGCCAACTGGATCATCATCGCGATGCTGCTTCGGCTATCTGATTCAGCTGCTGATCGACAAAGCGAGGTGTCGATTCGATGACTAGGGAGCT
>CAZKQH010000085.1:0-4161 GCA_964554845.1 uncultured Rhodoluna sp.
ACAATCGTGGGCCAGGATGCAGAAACCGCATCTGTTCAGTCCATGCTTGATGGCGAGCAGTACTCAACCATCTTCAAGGACACTCGCGAACTAGCGAAGGTTGCAGTTGCTATGGCAGTTGCTATCTTGAACGGTGAAGAGCCTGAGGTTAACGACACCACCACTTACGACAACGGAGTAAAGGTTGTTCCATCATTCCTTCTAACCCCATACATCGTAACTGTTGACAACTACAAGGAGCTATTGATCGACTCTGGCTACATCGCAGAGGCCGACCTAGTACTTCCGTAGTAGATAAAAGTTAGATCCTTACCCGTGGGCCCTTGGGCTCACGGGTAAGGATTTTCTCAAGTAGATTTATAGAAATAACTCAGGCTCGGGAGAAAACAATGGCGTCCAACTCCATTCTGGAAATGAACAACATCACCAAGACCTTCCCAGGTGTGAAGGCCCTCGACGATGTAACACTCAAAGTCGAGCGAGGAGAGATCCACGCGATCTGCGGCGAAAACGGTGCCGGCAAGTCCACCCTCATGAAAGTTCTGTCAGGCGTTTATCCTTTCGGCAGCTACTCAGGCGAAATTGTTTACGAGGCCGAGACTCGAAAGTTTTCCAACATCAGCGATAGCGAAGCCGAAGGCATCGTCATCATTCATCAGGAGCTTGCCCTAAGTCCACACCTTTCAATTGCCGAAAACATCTTTCTTGGAAACGAAATCAAAAACTTTTTCGGTCTCATCGACTGGAACAAGACTTATCAGGAGGCTTCGAGCCTGATGGCCCGAGTCGGACTAAAAGAAGACCCAAACCTTCCAATCAAGGACGTTGGTGTTGGCAAGCAGCAGCTTGTTGAAATTGCCAAGGCACTGTCCAAGCGCGTGAAGCTTTTGATTCTGGATGAGCCAACAGCTGCGCTAAACGATGAGGACTCAGCTCACCTGTTGGACCTGCTTCGCCACCTAAAGGGCCAAGGAATTACCTCGATCATCATTTCTCACAAGCTAAATGAGATCGAAGCCATCGCTGATACCACAACAATTCTTCGAGACGGTAAGACCATCGAATCACTGAACATGAAAGGCTCCAAGGTCTCACAGGAGCGAATCATCAAGGGCATGGTTGGTCGCGAGATGGACAATCGATACCCGGCACGTAATCCAGACATCGGCGAAGAAATACTCCGCGTAGAGAACTGGACTGCTTATCACCCAATCGATAGCACAAGGCTGGTAGTTGACGACGTATCGATGCATGTTCGAAAAGGCGAGATTGTTGGATTGGCTGGAATCATGGGCGCTGGTCGAACCGAATTTGCTCGAAGCCTCTTTGGGCACTCCTATGGAACCAACATCAGCGGCAAAGTTTATAAAGACGGCAAAGAAATCTCAGTCAAGACCATTTCTGAGGCAATCGCAAATGGTATCGCGTACGCCACAGAAGACCGAAAGCGTTTTGGCCTAAACCTAATCGAAGACGTAAAGCGAAACATTTCCCTGGCATCCCTTAAGTCCTTCGTGAAGTTCGGGCTTGTCAATGACAACGAGGAATACAAGCGCGCTAGCGAGTACCGCTCCAGTATGAACATCAAGTCCCCTTCGGTGCTCTCAGTTGTTGGGCAACTTTCCGGTGGAAACCAGCAGAAGGTAGTTTTGTCCAAATGGATCAACGTTAACCCTGACGTTCTGATTCTCGACGAGCCAACCCGAGGAATCGACGTCGGCGCTAAGTACGAAATCTACCTGATCATCCAGCGACTAGCTGCAGAAGGTAAGGGAGTAATTGTTATCTCCTCTGAGCTTCCAGAGCTAATAGGCATTTGTGATCGGATCTATGCAATTGCCGAGGGTGCAATCACCGGAGAAGTATTGAGAAAAGACGCCAAGCCAGAATTACTTATGAGCTACATGACCAAGGAAAAGAGTAAGAAATAATGAGCACAGCAACCACCCAGAAAAAGAGCCCATTTGACGCAATCAGATCCAGGCTGCAGGGAGTTGATCTCCGCCAAAACGGAATCTTCCTCGCGCTAATTGGTCTTGTAATCTTCTTCGCTGCCACTACGCCGAGCGCTGCTTCGATTAGCCCAACCAACTTCTCCAACCTTGTCGTACAAAACGGTTACATCCTGGTTCTGGCCATTGGAATGGTTATGGTCATCATCGCCGGACACATCGACCTATCAGTAGGTTCCATCGCTGCCTTTATTGGTGCTGTGGCTGGAATCTTGACAGTTCGACCAATTGAACAAGACGGCTGGGAATGGCTACCTGCACTTCCATGGTGGGCAGGAATTCTCGGCGCTATTTTGATTGGTGCAATCGTTGGAATGTGGCAAGGCTTCTGGGTAGCCTACGTCGGCATTCCAGCCTTTATCGTGACTCTTGCTGGAATGCTTTTGTTCCGCGGTCTTGCCCTGATGGCTTTGCAGAGCTCCAACATCGGACCTTTCCCTGACGAATTCCGCGCCATCGGAAATGGTTTTATCGACAAGGAGAAAACTCTCAACGGAGTCCTTGGAATACCAGAGGCATTCAACGCCGTCGCTTTGATTTTGACTGTTCTTGGAGTCGTTGCAATCTGGATCTCACAGCTTCGCACCCGCGCAGGAAAGCTTCGCTACGAGCAGCCAGTTGAGCCAGTGTTCTGGTTCTACGGCAAGAACGTGATCCTCAGCATTATGGTTGCTTACCTTGGCTTCCAGCTGTCCCAGGCCAACGGAATTCCAATCACCTTGGTGGTTGTTGTGTTCCTGATCTTGCTTTACACAATGATCATGAACAAGACTCCTTTCGGCCGCTACATCTACGCAATCGGCGGAAACCTAAACGCAGCAGTTCTAAGCGGTATCAATGTTCGACTTGTGAACTTCTTCTTGTTTGTGAACATCGGTGCTTTGGCTGCTTTGTCGGGAGTATTGATCACCGCTCGAATGAACTCCGCGGTTCCTAAGGCCGGAGATGGATTCGAGCTGGATGCTATCTCCTCGGTGTTTATCGGTGGAGCTGCTGTTCAAGGTGGTGTTGGAACAGTTACCGGTTCGATGCTCGGAGGCATGATCCAGGGTGTTCTTGCCAACGGTATGAACCTAAACTCTGTCGGTATCGACGTCCAGATGACCATCAAGGGCCTAGTGCTTCTGCTAGCGGTTGCCTTCGATGTATGGAGTAAGCGCAGAAAGTAAAAACTCTAAAGACAACTGCCCAGGCAAAAAGCCTGGGCAGTTTCTTTTTGACTGCATTTTGGGCAAAACAAAAGGCGCCGGTTTCCCGACGCCTTTTGTTTATTAGCTTAGATCTGAGGCTTACTTGCCCTTGAACTCTGAAGCTGCAAATGCCTTGTCGTCCTCGGCGCTCTTCATACGAGCGATCGAGAAGATCATTAGGCCGAATAGACACTTCGCCAAGATGTCAGCGATGGTGTAGCCGGTCTCGCGAAGTACAAAGCCCTGCTCGTCGAATCCAACGGAGTTCATGTTAGCGATGAACGCGATTGGGTAGACACCCCAGGTAGCTAGAAGAAGAAGACGTAGTTCCTTCAGTCTTCTCTGAACCTGTTTGCTCTGCTTGGTTAGGTTCTTACCTAGCTCAACGAACAAGATGTACAGGATGTAAAGGAATGGGATTGTTGAAAGTAGACCCCACATTGGAGCAGAGATGCCACCGATGTCTAGGCCTGCGTCTCCTGGGTAACCAAGTGCAATCATCAAAGCTGCAGCAGGTACTAGACGAACTAGTAGTGCAGTCTGAGCTGACTTAGCTAGAGCAAGAACCGCAATGGTCTCGACTAGTAGAAGTGGCACAGTTAGTAGCCAGTCAACGTAGCGGTAGCCAACGTTGTACACGGCACCCTCAATTGCGTCTGGGCCAAATACGTGGTTGAAGCTGTCAAACATTCTGAAGTAGTGATAGGCAGCGATACCGGTCACTGTTGCAGACACCAAAACTGCCATACGGTAGCGAGGCAATACGCGCTCACGTGCCACTAGCAAGAAAATGGTGGTGAATAGCATGCTCGCGATACCTAGCGAGAAGCCGTTATAAACGATCAGGTAACCTGATTCACTCATAATTTGTTGTTCCTTTCAGCTGAGAGAGGCAAGCTGCCAAGGACTCATCGGGGACAAATTACATCGACGATGCTTCCTCGCATCACTTACACGCC
>CAZKQH010000086.1:0-4157 GCA_964554845.1 uncultured Rhodoluna sp.
CGCATCACCTCAACTGCTAAAGCGCAGATCGAGGCGGAGCGTCAGGCCGCATTGATCTCATTGCGAGCCGAAGTTGGTTCCATGGCAATCGATCTAGCCTCCAAGGTGGTTAGCGAAAGCCTCAAGGACAGCGCAACAGCGTCCCGAGTTGTTGACGAGTTCTTGAAGGACATTCAGTCTCAAAAGGCAGGCAACTAGAAACCATGTCAAGCTCAACTAGACAAGCGGTAGCAGCGGCGAAGGAAATCATCACGCCGTTGCTAAGCGACGCTGACCTGAAGTTTGCGGAAGAACTTTTCGCAATCGGTTCAGCCGTGGCTGACTCTAAGCAACTACGCAACATTCTTTCGGACCCTTCCGCCGAGATCGCTGGCAAAAAAGCTGCCCTAGCGGCTGTTTTTGGCAAGAGCGTTTCTTCAAAGACTGTTGATTTTGTTGCAAAGCTAGTTGATCTTCGCTGGTCTAGCGGCTCTGACCTAGTACGTGCCCTAGAGCAGCTAGCTGTTCACTCGGTTGCGGCAATCGCAGCCAAGTCGAACAAGTTAGAGGCACTCGAGGCTGAGCTATTTGAGTTCCGCCAGGTAGTTGATTCTGACCAAGAGCTTCAGATTGCGCTTGCTTCCAGGCAGGCATCGAACGATCAGAAGATTGCTTTGGTGAATGCACTTCTGGCAGGCAAGTTTGGTCCAGAGGCAGGTCTTTTGATTCGCTTTGCGGTGGTTGGTTCAACCAAGCGCCGTTTGGCGGTTGTGCTTGAGCAGTTCGGAAAGCTACTTGCCGCGTTCGCAGAGCGTCTAGTTGCAAACGTCACGGTAGCAGCCCCGCTAAGCGAGAGCCAGAGAAGCGCTCTGGAGAGTGCTTTGTCCAAGGACTACGGTCGCGCACTAAGACTGAACATTGAGGTAGACCCAGCAATCCTCGGTGGCGTAAAGGTACAAATCGCTGGAGAGATTCTTGACGGTAGCGTTGCTAACCGTCTCAAGCAAGCAAGGATGATGCTGGCGTAAGCCAACATCTAATACGGGGTTCGCCCCAGAAGTAGAGGAAGCACATGGCAGATCTGAAAATCAGCCCAGATGAGATTCGCGACGCCCTGAAGGGATTTGTGAACTCCTATGAGTCAGACAAGGCCTCGCGAACCGAGGTGGGCCACGTAATCGACGCCGGTGACGGTATCGCGCACGTTGAGGGCTTGCCAAGTGCGATGGCTAACGAACTATTGAAGTTCGCTGACGGCACCTTGGGTCTTGCTCTAAACCTTGACGAGCGTGAGATCGGTACCGTTGTGCTCGGAAACTTCGAGGGCATTGAAGAAGGCATGGAAGTGCAGCGCACCGGCGAGGTACTTTCTGTACCAGTTGGCGATGGCTTCATGGGTCGCGTTGTTGACCCGTTGGGTAACCCGATAGATGGTCTAGGTGAGATCAAGGCTGAGGCACGTCGTGCGCTTGAGCTTCAGGCCCCTGGTGTTATGGCTAGAAAATCCGTTCATGAGCCACTTCAGACCGGAATCAAGGCAATCGACGCCATGATTCCAGTTGGTCGCGGACAGCGTCAGCTAATTATTGGTGACCGTCAGACCGGAAAGACTGCAATCGCCATCGACACAATCATTAACCAAAAGTCCAACTGGGCAACTGGCGATGCAAAAAAGCAAGTTCGCTGCATCTACGTTGCTATCGGTCAGAAGGGCTCCACCATCGCTGGTGTGAAGGCTGCTTTGGAAGAAGCTGGCGCTATGGAGTACACCACCATCGTGGCTTCTCCTGCATCAGACCCAGCTGGTTTCAAGTACCTTGCTCCTTACACCGGTAGCGCAATTGGTCAGCACTGGATGTATGGCGGCAAGCACGTTCTGATCATCTTCGATGACCTTTCCAAGCAGGCCGAGGCATACCGTGCGGTATCGCTTCTTCTTCGCCGCCCACCAGGCCGCGAGGCTTTCCCTGGAGACGTTTTCTACCTACACTCCCGTTTGCTCGAGCGTTGCGCAAAGCTAAACGACGAGCTCGGTGCCGGTTCGATGACTGGACTTCCAATCATCGAAACCAAGGCAAACGACGTTTCTGCATACATTCCAACTAACGTCATCTCGATCACCGACGGACAGATCTTCTTGCAGTCTGACCTGTTCAACTCGAACCAGCGTCCTGCTATTGACGTAGGTATCTCGGTTTCTCGAGTTGGAGGTGCAGCTCAGGTGAAGGGAATCAAGAAGGTTTCTGGAACTCTAAAGCTAGAGCTAGCTCAGTACCGCTCCCTTGAGGCATTTGCGATGTTCGCATCTGACCTTGACGCAGCGTCACGTCAGCAGTTGGCGCGAGGAGCAAGACTGATGGAGCTTCTAAAGCAGCCTCAGTACTCTCCATACCCAGTTGAGGACCAGACTGTATCGATTTGGGCAGGTACCTCAGGCAAGCTCGATGAGGTTCCAGTTGAAGATGTGCTTCGCTTCGAGTCTGAATTCTTGGACTACCTAAAGCGCAACTCGCAGGCCCTTAAGACTATTCGTGAGACCAACAACCTAGAGGACGACACCGTTCGCGAGCTTGAAGGTGCCATCGAGAAGTTCAAGAAGAGCTTCCAGACTGGTCAGGGTGTTCCTCTAGCTTCTGTCGGTAACGAATCTGTTGCTGCCATGGAAGAAGAAGACGTCAACCAGGAAAAGATCGTAAAGCAGAAGCGCTAAGGCACTAAAGCTAACTAGGTATAGGAAAGGAGAGAAATGGGAGCACAGCTTCGGGTCTACCGACAGAAAATCAAGTCGGCACAGACCACTAAGAAGATCACTCGCGCCATGGAGTTGATTTCGGCGTCTCGCATTTACAAGGCGCAGCAGCGCGTTGCCGCTTCTACTCCTTACTCCAAGGCAGTCACCCGTGCCGTTTCTGCGGTTGCCACCTACTCAAACATTGATCACCCACTAACTACCGAGCCTGAAAGAATCGATCGCGCAGCTATTGTGATCTTCACTTCAGACCGCGGTTTAGCCGGAGCCTTTTCCTCGAACGTTCTAAAGGAAACTGAGCAGCTATCAACTTTGCTTAGATCTCAGGGTAAAGATGTTGTTTACTACCTAGTTGGACGAAAGTCCGTTGGCTACTTCAACTTCCGCCGTCGCACTGCAAGAAAGCAGTGGATCGGTGGAACCGATCTTCCAGAGTTTGAAACAGCGAAGGCAATTGCCGATGCAGTGGTGGCAGATTTCAGCACAGATTTCAAAGATGGTGGAGTCGACGAGATTCACCTGGTCTACAACCGCTTTGTTTCGATGATCTCCCAGGTTCCTGAAGTGGTGCGCCTTCTACCTCTAGAGGTAGTTGAAGGCGTTGAGCCTCCGAGCAAGTCTGAAGTCTTCCCGCTTTACGAGTTTGAGCCAGACGTAAACAAAGTGCTTGATGCACTGCTTCCGGTCTACATCGAAAGCCGTATCTTCAACGCCATGCTTCAGTCGGCGGCATCCGAGCATGCTGCGCGCCAGAAGGCCATGAAGAGCGCAACAGACAACGCCCAGAAGTTGATTTTGAACTACACCAGATTGAGCAACCAAGCACGTCAGTCCGAAATTACACAGCAGATTTCCGAAATCGTCGGTGGAGCAGATGCCCTGTCCACTTCAGGCGACGAGGACTAAGAGAAAGAAAAGAACATGGCCGAGACAAAGACCACCCCAAAGGCAGGAACCGGGCGCATTGCGCGAGTAAACGGTCCAGTTGTTGACATCGAGTTCCCACACGATGCGATCCCCGAGATCTACAACGCTCTGACCACCGAGATCGAGCTACTGGGGGAGACAATCACTCTTACCCTCGAGGTCGCTCAGCACTTAGGTGATGACCTAGTGCGTGCCATTGCACTGAAGCCAACCGATGGCTTGGTTCGTGGCGGCAGCGTGAATGACACCGGAGCCCCTATCTCTGTTCCAGTTGGTGATGTGACCAAGGGTCGCGTATTCAATGTGACAGGCGAGGTTCTAAACGGCAAGCCAGGCGAAAAGATTGAGATCAAAGAGCGCTGGCCAATTCACCGTCAGCCACCAGCTTTTGACCAGCTGGAGTCCAAGACTCAAATGTTCGAAACCGGTATCAAGGTCATCGACTTACTAACCCCATACGTACTTGGTGGAAAGATTGGTCTTTTCGGTGGTGCTGGTGTTG
>CAZKQH010000087.1:0-3738 GCA_964554845.1 uncultured Rhodoluna sp.
TTCTAGAAAGCCACAGCAACTTTTTATCACTACATCAAAGAATGGTTTGAAATGGGCGAAGCCTAAAGTATTAACTAAAACCGATTCAGGTCGCTTGGACCCAACTGGTTACGAAATCAAGGCGAACACCTATCGTATCTACTATGCCTCTGGTTCAATCACCGACAACAACTACTCGATCAAGAGAGCAACGCTAAGACTGAAGTAAACATCAGTTGAGGTGAGTCGGGACCGGGACTTCCTGGTCCCGACTTTACTTTTAAGGAATTACTGAAAGGGACTTGATGTGCCCAAAAAATCCTGAGGCCTAGATTTTCCATATCGGCAAACGCCACCCAAAAAGCAAAGCTAGAACTCTAAGAATGATTGTGAAAATAGCTCCGACAGCCACAGCAACGAAGGCATCTACGTTTAGCAGATTCAAGCCCACTACAACCCATCCCCCGGTGAATGCAATAACTGCGTAGGGAATGTGATCGCTAAAGGCCTTTGGGATTTCATTAACGACAATGTCTCGAAGCACGCCGCCGAAGATGGCAGTCAAAACACCCATGATTACTGAAATCACGGCCGGAACTCCAGCGCTCAAAGCCAACTGAGTTCCACCAGCAGTAAATGCTCCAAGTCCAATGGCGTCAGGCCACTGCATTGCGCGTTCGGTAGGTTCCAAGTGCCGAGATCTCATGAACAGAAGAGCTCCGATGCAAATCAGAATTAAGATCCAAACCCAGATTTCATTCTCGACCCAGAAAAATGGCCGGCGGTCTAAAAGTATGTCTCTAAGAGTTCCGCCCCCAAAGGCAGCTAAGCCTGAAACCATAGCCATGCCGACCAGGTCAAGTTTCTTTCGAGCTGCCTCAATAAGTCCCGATAAGGCAAATGCAAGGGTGCCAATAACTTCGAAGAGAATTGTGCCGTTGAGAAGTAGCCAGCTGGTGTCCAGCATCGTTAGCGCAGTACCCTTACGAGCTTGTAGCCCTCGCCCTCGGTGACTACCTCGTGAGCAAATTCGAGTCCAATGTTTCCAAGCGTTACAACATAGTCAGACTCTGAAACATTGTCGGCAGCAATTACACTTCCCTCAACAACCAAGAGGTCCTTTATGTTTGCTTCGTCAATCCAGAACTTGACTGTGAATACCTCTGTGCGAGTTTGGCCGACGACCATGATTCGATCCCCGGGAACATCCTCCAGGAACTCTCTTGTTCCCCAACCGGCTTGGTCGAAGTAAGCAGGTGTTCCATTGATTTCTATCAATTTGTTTTGTGACATTACTAGCGCGAGAATCAATACCGCTGGCATTATGAAGCGCCCGATTACTAGGTTTCCTCGCTCCGGATTCACAATCCAGAAAATTACTGCGCAGCTAACAAAAATTCCTACAAATATAAAGAAACCTTGGCTGTCGCCGATTCCAGGCAAGGTTGAGGCGTCTGCGTACTGCTTGTCAAAGGTTGGAGGGTAATAGATGGTGAAGAACATCGAAGCGGCAACAACAATTGAACCCTGAATTATTCTGAACAGGCGCTTTGAGTCTGTGAATCTTGGGAGCAACAATCCCATTACGACAAACTGGGGAATCAAAAACTCGTAGTAGCGAAGAATTAGCCGGTCGCTGTGGTCGTCACCACTGGCCGTGACATACGCCTCGAACAAGGCCACAACGCCAACCATGGAAACGGTAATTAGGGCTACCAGAACAAAGAGCGCGCTGACGTCTCCAATTGGCTGCTTGGTCTTTACCACGGAATAGCTCACCCGAAGAGCAAGGAAAATAGGAATGCCAGCCAATAGCAGCATTGCTGAAGCATGAGCAAGAAAATGGGTCGAGGCTACTGTGACCAGTACTTCTAGACCCGAGCGCGCTACTGAATCTGTTCCAACAACTACATCCTCAGCTGCTGCTGCACCGGTTAGCGCTCCAACAGGAGTTCCGTAGCCACCAAATAACTTAAGACCCTCTGTGCCGGCAAAAGCAAAACCCAAACCAAACTTCGTGACCAAAAAGCCCACGGCTACGGCTACCCCGGCTGCGATTGCCTTTAGCCAGTTGGAAGCAGATTTTTTGTAGCCATAGATGAAAGCAAAGATTAAAAAGGCAGGCAACATAAATACCGCGTGGGGCTTTACCAGTGCAGTTGCCCCAAGACTCAGGCCCGATACCACCCAGAGCAACCAGTTGTCCCGCTTTGAAACCACGAGAGTTAGCCAAATCGTAAGAGTCATCATGGAGAAATACATGGTTTCGGGCATGAAGTACGAAACAGGAATTGCAATAGGGCTTAGTGCCGTAACTGATGCCACAAATACAGACCAACGGAAAGTTAAGAACCTGAGCGCTATCAAGAAGGTGAGTAGGACTGTGCCCATAAAGAAGAATGAATTGATCGTCTTGGTACAGGCATAGAACTCGTCACCACAAGAGTTAGTGATTCCCATAATCAGAGAGAAAAGATAGTTCGAGTAGAACTGCTCGGCGAAAGGAAGGTTCTTAGCCTGACTGGTGTAGATGTACTCGTCCTGCATGATCGATGGAAGTACTGTCCAGACACGACTGATTGACCATAGGGCAAGGACGAAAGGAACAAAGATCAGCGCGTGCTCAGCCCTGAGCTTTGCTACCAAGGTAGGTCTCCTTTATGGCGAGGCCTGGTGGGAACTGCCGATACATCGTGGCTTACAAAAGCCAGAAGGAGCTGGAACCCAAGAATCAACGGCACAACGGAAATCATCACCGTTCCCGTTGTAGCAGCCACTCCAGTATCCATGGACTGGTTGTACGAAGCGATACCAAAAATTAATCCGAACCACCATAGAACAAAACCAAGTGGTAGTTCAATCGATGCTGCGGATACGTCGCGGAGGTAGTAATTGTAAAAAAGTCTCTTGTGAAAATTCTTGAAGTGCTTCCAAGGAAACTCCCAGAGGGTCTTAATGATGCTCAAGTTACTCTTCTCTGTTCCATACCTCGCCTGCATTGGGACGTCCCAAACCACGGCGCGATAAAGGCTAAGCCTGAACAACATGTCCGATTCAAAGAAGAATCGCTTGCTGAGCATTCCAAGCGGAAGTACCTTTAGAACATCTCTATGGATTGCTGTGTAACCATTCGTCGGATCCGTTATATTCCAGTAGCCGGTCGAAATTTTTGTGAGTAATGAAAGTCCCGCATTACCAATCAGTCGAATGCTTGGCATCTGCCAAAGTCCAGTGAGGCTGTCAAGTCGATCACCTTTGGTGTAGTCAGCTCGGCCGTTAATAATCGGAGCTATAAGCTCACCAATCAATGCCGGATCCATCTGGCCATCGCCATCTAGTTTGACGATGATGTCAGCGTCAGTTTCAAGAGCAGCTTTATAGCCGGTGATCATCGCCCCGCCGACTCCGAGGTTCTCCTCGTGGAAAATGACCCTCACTCGAGAGTCAGCTACTTTTTCCTGAACAAGCTTTCCTGAACCGTCCGGACAAGCATCGTCGATCACAAAAATGTATGAAACTTCCTGGCCTATTTCGGACAATGTCTGCACAATATGAGAAGTCACCTTATAAGAAGGTACGACTACGGCTATTACGGGCTTAGACATGCAAGTCTCCGATCGGAAGCTTGAAACCCAAGTTAAGGCAATTTCTGGTGAATTGTTCCATGGTTAGATCTTGCTTACTTCCGGTTCGATAAATGAAGCTCTGGGTGTTAATTTACTTGAAAAGAGTGGCTCATTGCCTTTAGCAATGCAATAA
>CAZKQH010000088.1:0-894 GCA_964554845.1 uncultured Rhodoluna sp.
ATAGTGCACAAGTTCCAGAAAATGCGATAGCAGTTCCGATTAACGTTGACTTAGCAACTCGCTCACCAAAAGCCAATCTAAGTAGGACAACCCAAATTGGAACAGTGGCGATAACTAATGCGGCCAGCCATGAAGGCATGCCTTGAGATTGCGCCATCGAAACGCCACCGTTGCCAACGGAAAGCATTAGAACGCCGAGTCCAACGGTTTGTGGAAGGGCCTGCTTAGGAATAAGTAGCGCGCGCCAACCTGATCGCCAAGTAATGAAGCTAGCAAGCAACAAACTGGCAAGTAGGAATCTAATGAAGACCGAAGTTAATGGTGGAAATCCAGAAACTGCCTTTTCGATACCTAGGAAACTGCTGCCCCAACATACGTACAAAACCGCAAGGCCAACTCCAAGATTGGACTTCTTGGTAGTTGTAGACATCTTGAACTAGCGCTGATTCGCGATAACTCTTCGAGCTGAGCGGATAATTGCCTCATCAACAAGTCTGCCGTCAGCATCAAGGCAAACTCCGGAACCAGAAGCTAGTGCTGCGTCGTACCTACTCATGGTGTCCAAGGCTTTTTCTAGTTGCGTAGGAGTTGGAGTGAATACCGCATTGACTATTTCAATTTGGGCTGGATGAATGCAGGCCCGACCAAGATATCCCATGTCGGCAAGTGATTGCGTCGTCTCGCGAAATAGTTCGAGATCCCGAAAGTTGGTACTAACTGGAGCGATTGGAGCAGATATTTTTGCTGCAGCACAAGCCACAACTGCTTGTTGCCGAACGTAATTGAATTGCGAGGAGTGACTATCTGGAGTTATTCCTAAATCTGCCGCCAGGTCGGCCTCACCGACCTGGAGCAAACAAACACTGTCATGATTAACGATATCAAGGATATTCG
>CAZKQH010000088.1:904-1646 GCA_964554845.1 uncultured Rhodoluna sp.
CCAAATCCACTTTCCACAAGTGCCATGACTGGTACATCTGAACTATCACCAAGTTCGGATACTAAGTTATCAAGGTCAGATGCCGATTCAGTTTTCGCAAGAACAACTCCATCGATTTTGCTAATTGGAATTGCATTTAGATCTTCAGTCAGCAAGGCACCTGGATTTAGGCGTACCCAGATACTTGGCCAACTGCTTTCTTTACCTGCCAAAAACTCAGAAACAACAGAGCGTGCAACTTCCTTGTTATCAAAAGCCACACCATCTTCTAGGTCAACTATTAGCGCGTCAGCGCCTCTGGCCAGAGCTTTTGTTAACTTGACCAGATCGTCACCAGGAACATACAGGTAGCTACGAAGCATTAATTAATAACTTCTTTTCCTGAAATAAGCGCCTTAGCAATAACCATCTTCATAATGTCATTTGTGCCTTCACCGATAGCCATCAAAGGTGCATCTCGATACAGACGCTCAACTACATACTCAGTTGAGTAGCCATAACCACCATGGATTCGCATTGCTTCCAAGGAAGCCTTGATGGCAACTTCTGATGCAAAGTACTTAGCCATTCCACTGTGCATGTCTGATCGAGCGCCAGAACCCTGAACACTTGCTGCCCAGTAAGTCAGCAAGCGAGCAGCCTGCAAGTTGGTAGCCATTTCACCTAACTTGAGCTGGATTGCTTGGAAATCTGAAATTGGTTGTCCAAAAGCTTCGCGCTCCCTGCTGTACTTGAGCGCAGC
>CAZKQH010000088.1:1659-3607 GCA_964554845.1 uncultured Rhodoluna sp.
AAGTTCAGTAGCTGGGACTCGAACATTATCAAGCGCAACTTCGCATGACTCTGGACCTTTGTAGCCAAGCTTGCCAATGTCTTTACTGATCGAAAATCCTGGGGTTGATGCTTCTACCAGGATGACACTCATACCCTTGTGACGAGGATCAGCTTTTGGATCTGTCTTGACCAGAACTGGTAGCGGATCTGCATGGCGAGCATTAGTGATCCAGGTTTTTGCACCATTAATAACGTAATGATCGCCATCACGAACTGCCGTAGTTTTAATACCTTGCAAGTCCGTTCCAGCATCTGGTTCAGTAAGACCAATTCCAGTGCGACGTTTGCCAGTTGCTAAATCAGGCAGATACTTCTGCTTTTGTTCTGGTGTGCCATTCTTTGCAATCAAGTGGCAGGCAAGCGAGTGACTTCCTAAAACTCCAGCGATACCAACCCAACCTCGGGCGAGTTCTTCAAAGACGATTGCAAACGAAACTGGATCTAGATCCAAGCCACCGTACTCTTCAGGAATTGTCATACCGAATAGACCCAAATCCTTGAGCCCTTGCACGATTTTCTCAGGGTATTCACCAGACTTTTCCATTTCCATGGCGACCGGGTTAATTTCCTTATTTACAAAATCTCGCATGACATTTTGAAACTCTTTTTGATCTTGATTTAATTCAAAGTCCATGGCCTAATCTGGTTCCTTTTCATTTTTTGAAGTGAATGCATTTGCAAGAGATAATTCGGAAATCTTCGCATCGCTGTATTGCAAGAGCTGTCGCAGAATCTCATCTTGGTTTTGATTCAACTTTGGTGCTGCTTTGTGTTTAACCCGAGTTTTGCCCACTTTGATTGGTGAAGCAACACTTGAGACTTCGCCAAATTCAGGGTGGTCAAACTTAACTATCATCTCGCGCGAGATGGTGTGACTGTCAGCAAGAGCTTCACTGACGGAATTAACTTCACCGCATGGGACGCCTGCGGCACGAAGCGCAGTTATCCAAGTTTGGGTGTCCTTCTTTAAGAAAATAGATTCCAAAATTGGAAGTAAGTCATCTTTATGCTCGAAACGGGAAGCAAATGAGGAAAATCTAGGATCAGCTTCTAACTCCGGAGATTCAAGTACTTTTGTTAGGCGCACCCAAAACTTTTCTTTAGCGCACCCAACTACTAACCAGCCGTTACTTGATTCAAAAGCCTGGAATGGAACAAGAGTTGGATGCGCAGAATGGTGAGTTCGGGAAACTGAGAAGTTGCCAGTCATTTCCCAAGTAGCAACATAAGTTAACATTCCAAGCGCTGTGTCATAAAGACTCAGGTCGCAATCGGTTCCGACTCCAGTAACCCTTGCAGAGGTAACTCCAGCAAGAATTGCGGTTGCTGCTACTAAGCCACCTGAGAAGTCAACTAATGACAATCCACTTTTTGTAGGTGGTCCATCTGGTTCGCCGGTTAAATCCATCCACCCAGTTAAGGCTTGCAGCATGTAGTCATAACCTGGATCTAACGCGCGGGGACCGGTTTGACCGTAGCCAGATAGCGAACAACAAACAATTGCAGGATTTATGTGCTTTAACTGTTCGTACGTGATTCCAATTTTTTCCGGAACATCGCCACGCAAGTTAGAAAAAACTGCGTCACTGTTTCGCACTAGATCATGAAAAACTTCAAGCCCAGCTTCAGTCGCAATATTCAAACTTATGCTCTGCTTGTTTCGGTTAAATGATTCAAAGAATAAAGAGGTATCTTCCTTTTGAAACGGTGGTACCCATCTTGCGATATCCCCATTAACTGTGGGATCTTCAATTTTTATAACTGTGGCGCCAAGATCAGCAAGATGCATTGTTGCAAAAGGCCCAGCGCCGTATTGCTCTAAGGAAATGATTGTGACTGACTCAAGAGGCAACATGGGCCCTCCTTGAGTTAGCCGGCTAAATAGTCCTACCTTTTACCTGTACTTT
>CAZKQH010000089.1:0-1860 GCA_964554845.1 uncultured Rhodoluna sp.
ACCTCCGACCTCTTCATTATCAGTGAAGCGCTCTAACCACCTGAGCTATAGGCCCCTAGAGCTTCATTGAGTCTAATGCATCCCAATTGGATGCTCAAACCCCGCTTGGGCCCAGGTGAATCTTGACTATTTAGTTGTTTGTGAAACGTATTGCAATGCCGCCTGTGATCTTGCCGATCACGTTGAAGATCATCGCGTATAGGCCAGTCAAAGCCGTTCCGAGAATCACATTCACAATCGCCAGCGTTGTAGCGAAAGACATAACTCGAGGAAGGGATAGCTCTTGCTCGATATCAACTCCGCCATCTCCAAACACTCCAGCAAGCAGAGAATTCAAAGACGCGAAAAGACCAATTTGACCAACAACAAGCCACAGCGCAAAAAAGCCAACCACGGTTGCAATTCCGGCTGCGACTGTTACGAAGAATCCTGCCTTTATGGCAGACCAAACTTCAATCTTGACTAGCTTTAGGGCAACTTGTTTTTGCGCAGGGGCCGGGCGGTATCCGAACCTAGATTTTCTTGCCGGGGCATCGCTCATTCTTCCGTTGCTCCTTCCAAGTTGCGCTCTGAATTCTTTGCTAGTCCAATAACAGAATCAGCTTCATCGAATCTGGCGAAAACCACACCCATGGTGTCCCGACCCTTGGCTGGAACCTCACTGACGGCTGACCTGACAACTTTACCGCTAGCTAGCACAACTAGCACCTCGTCAGATTCACTACAGATGATTGCTCCCACCAAATCACCGCGTTTTTCTTCGAGTTTGGCCACCTTTATGCCCAAACCACCCCTATTCTGAGGTCGGTATTGATCCACGGCAGTTCTCTTGGCGTAGCCACCTTCGGTGGCAATAAAGACGTATGAATCAGCGATGTCGTTGATTACGGTTGCTGAGAGCAAGAAATCTCCCTTGCGGAAATTCATGCCGATGTTTCCGGAGGTATCTCGACCCATTGCGCGAAGCGATTTCTCGGCTGCAGAGAACCTAATTGACATTCCCTTGCGAGATACCAGAAGTAAATCATCGGAATTAGAAACCAGCATCGCTGCAACTACTTCATCGTCACCTTTTAGTTTGATGGCGATGATTCCACCGGAGCGTGGGGTGTCGTAAGCCTCGAGTGCTGTTTTCTTAACCAAACCGCTGCGGGTTGCAAGCACCAGGTATGGCGCCTTGCTGTAATCCTTGATGTCTAGTACCGATGCGATCTTTTCGTCCGGCTGCATTGAAAGCAGGTTAGCCACATGCTGGCCCTTGGCATCTCTTCCCGCTTCTTGAACTTCGTAAGCCTTCGCACGATAGACGCGGCCCTTGTTGGTGAAGAACAACAGCCAGTGATGGGTTGTTGTCACAAAAAAGTGCGAAACAACATCGTCGGCCCGAAGCGATGCGCCTTTGACTCCCTTACCACCGCGATGCTGGCTGCGGTAGTTGGTGCTCTTGGTTCGCTTGATGTAACCACCGCGGGTGACAGTGATAACCATCTCTTCTTCAGGGATTAGATCCTCAGTTGAAACATCGTCCTCGCCGCCGACCTGAAGAGCTGTTCTGCGCTCGTCACCGTGGCGAGAAACAACTTCTTGCAATTCTGACTTGATGATCTCGCGCTGCTTTTTTGGGGAGGCGATGATCGACTTGTATTCCTTGATTTCAAGTTCAAGCGCTGCTGCCTCGTCGATGATCTTCTGGCGCTCAAGGGCGGCCAGCTGTCTTAGCTGCATGTTCAAGATGGCACGAGCTTGCAGCTCGTCAATCTTGAGCATCTTTATTAGTCCGTCTTTAGCATCGTCGGCTGTTGCGCTCTTTCGAATAAGGGCAATGACCTTATCTAGGGCATCGAGGGCCTTTAGATATCC
>CAZKQH010000089.1:1870-3535 GCA_964554845.1 uncultured Rhodoluna sp.
GGCCTTTTTGAGCCTGAAGTTTGTTCGGCGAACAATGACATTTACTTGGTGCTCAACCCAGTTGGATATAAAGCCATCTAGGGAAAGGGTTCTTGGTACCCCGTCAACCAGCGCCAACATATTCGCGCTGAAGTTCTCGCGAAGTTGGGTGTACTTATACAAGTTGTTTAGAACAACTCGTGCTACTGCGTCCTTCTTCAAAACAATTACAAGTCTTTGGCCGGTACGACCAGAGGTTTCATCTCTGATGTCCGCTATTCCAGTTAGCTTGCCCTCTTTGACAAGCTCAGCAATTTTCTGAGCCAAGTTGTCAGGATTTACCTGGTAAGGAAGCTCGGTGACAACAAGGCAAGTTCTTCCCTGAAGTTCTTCAACGCTAACAATTGCTCGCATCGTGATTGAACCGCGACCGGTTCGGTATGCGTCTTCGATGCCGCGCTTGCCGATTATTTCTGCACCGGTTGGAAAATCCGGTCCCTTGATGCGCTGCATCAATGCAGCAAGTAGTTCTTCCTGGGTTGCCTCTGGGTTTTCAAGAGCCCAGATTGCGCCTTCGGCCACCTCTCTGAGGTTGTGCGGCGGAATATTTGTAGCCATTCCAACTGCAATGCCAATTGATCCGTTGATTAAAAGATTTGGGATACGGGATGGAAGAATTGTTGGCTCTTGAGTTCTGCCGTCGTAGTTGTCTTGGAAATCAACGGTGTCTTCGTCGATGTCGCGAACCATTTCCATTGCAAGTGGTGCCATCTTGCATTCGGTATACCTTGGTGCAGCGGCCGGATCATTTCCGGGTGAGCCAAAGTTTCCCTGACCGAGTACTAGTGGGTATCGAAGGTTCCAAGACTGAACAAGTCTTACCAAGGTGTCATAAATTGCAGTGTCGCCGTGAGGGTGATACTGACCCATGACATCACCAACAACTCGCGAACACTTTGAGAACTGTTTGTCTGGTCGGTAACCACCGTCATACATCGCATACAAAACTCTGCGGTGAACTGGCTTTAGTCCGTCCCTTACATCTGGAAGTGCGCGGCCGACGATAACGCTCATTGCGTAATCCAAATAGCTGCGCTGCATTTCGACCTGAAGGTCGACCTGCTCTACATGATCCATCCTTGGCTCTGGTGTTGGTGTCTTATCTGCCATAAGTTATTTCCCGCCCCTAGATATCTAGGAAGCGAACATCCTTTGCGTTCTTTTGGATAAATGATCTTCTTGCCTCAACGTCTTCACCCATCAGGGTTGAGAAAACCTCATCGGCGAGCGCGGCATCATCAAGGGTTACCTGAAGCAGGGTTCTTCTGGCTGGGTCCATGGTGGTTGCCCAAAGCTCGTCGTAGTCCATTTCGCCAAGGCCCTTGTAGCGCTGGATGGAGTTTTCCTTGGGAATCTTTCTTCCCGCTTTGGCGCCTTCTTTGAGCTTTATGTCCCGTTCGGAATCCGAGTAAACGTACTCGTGCTCGGCGTTAGTCCACTTGATTCGGTAAAGCGGTGGCTGAGCTAGATACACATAGCCGTGCTCAATAAGGGGTCTCATGTACCTAAACAAAAGCGTTAGTAGCAGGGTTCGGATGTGCTGGCCGTCAACATCGGCATCGGCCATCAATATGCACTTGTGATACCTAATCTTTAAAACATCGAACTCTTCGCCGATGCCGGTTC
>CAZKQH010000090.1:0-1505 GCA_964554845.1 uncultured Rhodoluna sp.
TACGATTTGTATGAAATTTGTGGTTTTGGTTTTTTTTTGGTCACGGAGGTGTGTCCGGTGCCCGCGGTCGAGCGCCTCTTGATAATGGGGCGAATATCGCGTTCTTTAGCCATTTAGCGCTCCTTAGATCTTCTCGCCACGAGCCATAATCTCGGCAATCACGGACTCGATGCCACGGGCATCGATTACCTTGATTCCGCGAGCTGATAGCTGCAGGGTCACGTTACGCTTCAGGGAAGGAACGAAGTAAGTCTTCTTCTGGATGTTTGGGTTAAAGCGACGCTTGGTCTTGTTCTGGGCGTGCGAGACGGCATGACCAAACTGTGGCTTGGTCTCAGTCACCTGACAGTAAGCTGCCATCTTTCCTCCTCTAGGCAAGACAAGCTAAAAACATCCGAAATAGTGTGCTTGTTAGCCTCTATAAGATTTGCGGACAAATCCGCAACAAGCCCCAAGTCTAGGCTAGTTTCTGGCTACTTTGCAACTTTTTTCTGGCAGGGGCTACAGTTCCCAAAGATGTCAATGGTGTGGCTGGGGGAGGAAAATCCATGGCTTTTGGCCACCTGATCGGCCCAAGATTCCACCTTTTCGGCCTCAATTTCCACAGTTTGGCCACAAACCCTACAAATCAGGTGGTGGTGGTGCCCCTCGCCACAGTCCCGATACAAAAACTCCCCATCGGCGGACTGGAGAGAATCTGCCTCCCCGGAAGAGACCAGTTCATTCAGTGCCCGATAAACGGTCGCCAACCCAATGCTGGAGCCATGGTTTTTTAGCACTTGGTGAAGCTGCTGAGCTGAAACAAAACCAACCGCTTCAGACAAAGCATGCCTAACGGCTGATTTTTGTTTGGTGTTGCGCTTTACAGTTTCGCCCATCTAGCTCTTCACCTGCCTGCTGCGCAATTTCTCAATAACTCTTGCAACCAGGTAGATCGCAAACGACAACGTAGTCACGTAAGGACTGATCGGCAATCCACCACCGAGGGCTAACAAAATTCCACCTACAACCGCCACCACTGCAAAGACCATGCTGAGAATTGGAACAAGCAGCGGTGAGGAGGTAAGTCGAAGCGCTGCAGCGGCGGGGGTGACAAGAAGGGTCATGACAAGTAGCGCGCCAACAATCTGCACCGATGCTGCAACTGCCAAAGCAAGTAACAGCATGAAAATGATTCCAAGTGCCCTGGTTGAAACTCCTCTGGCTTCAGCAACCTCTGGATCTAAGCTTGCAAAGCTAAGCGGTCGCCAAATAGCCAACAGCACAACTACTACAACCAGAGAGGTTGCAATCAACCAAAAAACCTGCGGATCATCAACGGCAATTATCTGACCGGTTAGCAAACCAAACTTGTTAGCCGCTCTTCCTTCGTAAAGGGCAAGAGCCAAGATTCCAATTCCTAGACCAAATGGCATCAGCACCGCGATTATCGAGTTTCGATCTTTAGCGCGAGTTCCCATAATCGCGATGATGATGGCAGCAACAATCGAACCAAACGTTGCCCC
>CAZKQH010000090.1:1515-3525 GCA_964554845.1 uncultured Rhodoluna sp.
CCGAGGGCAACGTTGAATCCAATCAGCAGTGCAATGGCAGCCCCCGCGAAGGAAAGCTCGCTAATTCCATGCACCGCAAATGACATATCTCGCGTCATCACAAAAACGCCAATCAGGCCGCCCATGATGCCAAGCAGTAATCCAGCAATCAAAGAATTCTGCACCAGCGGAATCAGCTGGTCGTAATCAGAGAAGTCAAAAAGTCTTTCCATTACAACCACTTCTCATCGTCGTGGTGAGTGTGATCAGATGAACCAAGTACTGCGATGCGTCCCTGGTTTCGAACCACATCAACGCTCCGGCCATAAAGCTTAGATAGAACATCTGAGCGCAAAACTTCGTCAGGAGTTCCGATTCGGAACTGCCCATTGGCAAGGTATAAAACACGGTCGATGTAATCAAGCACCGGATTGACATCGTGAGTGACAAACAAAACCGCAGCGCCATTTTGCTGGCGCTGGGAATTAATCAGCTCTGCAACAAGCGATTGCTGCTTTAGATCAAGAGCGCTTAGTGGCTCATCGGCGAGGATAAGTTTTGGATTGTCGATAACTGCTTGCGCAACTCTGATGCGCTGCAACTGCCCGCCTGATAGCTGGCCAATCGGGGTGTTTGCAATATCTTCTGCACCAACTGCTTCAAGCATCTTTGAAACTTTTTTTGCAGTGGCGCTGGAGGGAAATGGAATTCCAAAGCGATGACCATCGATTCCCATGCGAAGTAAATCCCTCGCACGAAGTGGCAATCCAGAATCTGCTTGCCTGTGCTGCGGAATGTAGCCGATCTGTCTTGAGCCATGGGGAACTTTGCGCCCTAGCAGCTCAATTGATCCACTGGATAGTTGTAGTTGACCAAGAATTGCCTTTAGCAGAACTGTTTTTCCAGAAGCGTTGGCACCAATGACGGCAATGAATTCACCAGGGGCAACATTCAGGTCGAGCTCTTTCCAGATGCTCCTATCGCCAAACGACAGGCTTGCCTTTTGAACATTTAGGATCGGCTGCGAAGACAAAACTTACCTAAGCGCTGCTTCTAGATTGGCGATGTTTAGATCCATCCAGTCGTAATACCTGGATCCTGCGGGTAGCAGTTCACTGAGCTCAACCACGGCCACACGATTTTGTTTGGCTAATTCAACAAGGGCAGCTATTTGTACGCTGCCGGTTTGTGGGTTCACCACAAACACATCAACCGCCTTTGATTTCAGGAGCTTCTGGATTTCCAGTAGATCCTTAGGAGAAACATCGAGTTCTTCTTCAATGGCTTGCGAGAAGGACTTAGGGGTTAGGTTTTTTAGTCCTAGCTCAATCAACAGGTAGTTAGCCACCGGCTCGGATGCGATAACGGTTGCCCCGGCGTACTTGCCGGAAACATCAGCCATCCGGTCTTCAAGAATCTCTATCTCGCCTTGAAAATCAATCAGATTGTCTGAGTATTCACTCGCGTAATCACCGTCTATTGCCGCCAATGCTCCAGCAAGGCGGTTGGCAAAGTCTTCCACCACGTGGAAGTCATACCAAACGTGCTCGTTGCCATCAGAGTGGTCGTGGTTGTGGCCATCATCTTCTTTGACAAGCTCCTCTGGCAAGTAGGCATAGACGATGTCCTTGTTTCCGGCTGAGCTGGCTAGGGCGTCAATAAAGGAGTCGTAGCCTCCGCCATTGGCGACAATCAAGTCAGCGTCGTTTACTGCTAACTGGTCACGAGCGGATGCCTCGTAGGAGTGTGGGTCTTGGGCAAAGTTTTCAATGATCGAAACCACCTGCACGCGGTCCCCGCCTATTGATTTGGCAACATCGCCCCAGACGTTGGTTGAAGCAACGATTGTGATTCCGGTGAAGGGTTCCTGGGTTGGCTGCACCTCAGGGGTGGTTTGAGCACAGCCCGAAAGAGAAATTGAAGTGACCAGGGAAAGGGCAAGCAGTTTTGACTTCATAGGCCCCACTATAACCCTTATTGAGAATGATAGTCAATAAGAATTATTGCCTAATCCAGAAGCAGTGCTGGCTC
>CAZKQH010000091.1:0-3516 GCA_964554845.1 uncultured Rhodoluna sp.
TCAAAGCTCAAGGGATTGTTCTCTAGATCAAAATCCACGCAAAGCACAGGAATCTACCTCGACGGTGGCTTCGGCGTCGGAAAGACACATTTGCTGGCTTCCATTTGGCACGATTTCAAGGGGGCAAAAGCATTCGGTAGCTTTCTTGCCTACACCAGCCTTATTGGGCTTCTTGGCTTTGCCGACGCCCTCAAGCAGCTTTCCAATTATGAACTCTTGTGTATCGATGAGTTTGAGCTGGACGATCCAGGGGACACCATGTTGATGTCTAGGCTGCTTAGCGAACTCGGAGCTAAAGGCATCAGGTTCGCCGCAACCTCCAACACACCTCCAAACGCACTAGGGCAGGGCCGCTTCGCTGCCAAAGATTTCGCAAGAGAGATTGCTGCGATGTCGAATCGCTTCTTGATTGTCAGCGTTGATGGTGAGGATTACCGTCATCGCCCTATCGACGGACACACCCAGGCCCTTGGCGCCGGTGATTACATGAGTCACGTTGAACAGAAGGTTTCCGAGGGTAAGAAAGTTGCAGTTGATGAATTCGACAAATTACTGGCTCACCTGGCGAAAGTTCACCCATCCAAGTATCTAAAGCTCATTGACGGGGTTGATTCTGTTGTTCTAACCAACGCTCATGTTCTGACCGATCAATCGGCAGCCCTGAGGTTCGTGTCATTTGTCGACAGGCTTTACGAATCTCAGGTCAGCGTTAGCTCAACGGGGGTTGGGCTTACGGAAGTTTTTTCTCCAGAGTATTTATCTGGCGGATACAAAAAGAAGTATTTGAGAGCTATTTCGCGGATCGGTTCTTTGACTTCGTCTTTTTAGACTTGGGCTTGTTCTTTAGATGCCAACGAGCACGAAGCCATAGTAAAGCTCCGCCGGCACCCATTGCCACAAATGATCCCAACAGGACTCCAAGAACAGCTTGTGCGTAAAGTTCTTGATTGTCTAAAAACGCCAGGTGAGCCATCAATAGCGAGACGGTGAATCCAACCCCGGCTAACAAACCCAGCGGAATCAAGTCAAATATTCCAAGCGGGAGTCGGTCCTTGGGTTTTAGAAGTTGGTTGGCAATCACAGCTGAAATCGAAATGCCAACAACTTTTCCAACCGCAAGTCCGAAGAAGATTCCAGTAAAGACACTGTTTGATTCACCGGTCATGGTGGGAATCACAACAGCAACTGCAGTAAATGCAAATAGCGGAAGAATCACAAAGTTTGTCGCTGGCTGTACCTTAGCAATCACACCATGAGCACGAGTCGCAGGGATCAGCACTCCCAGCAGGACTCCTGCGATTGTGGCGTGGACACCTGATTGGTAAACGGTATACCAAAGAATGATTCCGAAACCTGCTCTGATAAGCCACTTATCTTTGGAGCGGGACATCTCAGCAAATCTAAAGGCAATAGCGACAGCAATGCATACCAGGAGCCACGTCGGCTGAGCATTGGCAGTGTAGAAGATTGCGATGATGGCGATTGCGACCAGGTCGTCAAAAATAGCAAGCGCCAAAAGGAATATTCGCGCCTCTTTTGGCATTCCTCTTCCGAAGATTGCCAATAGTCCAAGCACAAAGGCAATATCAGTAGCGGCAGGAATCGGCCAGCCCACAATTGCCTCTGTTCCCCAGTTCAAGTAGGCATAAATTGATGAAGGAACCGCAACGCCGGCGATCGCGGCAACCACTGGAACCAGCGCCCGCTTCGGGCTGGAAAGAGTTCCAGTGGTCAGTTCATACTTGAGCTCAAGACCCGCCACAAAGAAAAACACGGCCAGAAACAGGTCCGAAACTACGTGGCCAAGGGTGATGTTAATGTTGATCAAATCTAGATTGAGCTTGAAATCGATGGTGTTTAGCACCGGCTGACCGAAAGGAGAATTTGCCAAAAGCAGTCCAACCATCGCGGCAAACATCATCACTAATGCGGCGTTTCTTTCTGATTTCATAGTCCCAAAATACCCTGAAACTCGAAACAAAGAATTCACCCCGAGGGCGATCTTGAAACAATTCGGAAACCTACAACACCCTTTCCTGTAACACACCAAGACCAGAATGGCCCCAAGCACCAAAGCGGTGTGGTTCAGATTTTGAAAGGAACTCGAATGGAACAGGGAAATACTGCGTTCGTGCTCTTCTCCGCCGCTCTGGTGCTATTGATGACACCTGGCCTAGCTTTCTTCTACGGGGGCCTTGTAAAAGCCAAATCCGTAGTTAGCATGATGATGCTTTCCTTTGGCTCTCTAGCCCTGATTGCTGTGCTCTGGGTACTCTACGGATACGCCATCACGTTTGCTGATGTAGGCGATGTTGGATGGATTGGCATCCCTCACGTCATTGGAATCGACACCGCGGCCCTTGGACTAGCCGCTCAAGTTGCGGACGCCGCAGCTCCGGCAGGAAGCATTCCAGAATTGGCTTTCGTGGCTTTCCAGGCTACGTTCGCGATTATTACCGTCGCTTTGATCTCGGGAGCAATCGCAGACCGAGCTAAGTTTGGCGCCTGGATGGTTTTTGCTGGCTTGTGGGCAACATTGGTCTACTTCCCAGTAGCAGGTTGGGTCTTTAACTTCACTCCAGAAGACGACGGTGGCTGGATCGTAGACAAGCTTGGTGCCATTGACTTCGCCGGTGGAACAGCTGTCCACATCAATGCCGGAGCGGCTGCACTTGCACTGGCAATTGTTTTAGGCAAGAGATTTGGATTCTCAAAGGGGATCATGCAGCCACACAACGTCCCATTGACTCTTATTGGTGCATCACTTCTTTGGTTCGGATGGTTCGGCTTCAACGCCGGTAGCCAACTAGCAGCTGACGGAGTCGCCGCATTGGCTGTTGTGAACACCATCGCAGCTCCAGCTGCTGCCATGCTGGGCTGGATCATTGTTGAGAAGATTCGTCACGGCAAGGGGACATCCATTGGTGCAGCTTCTGGCGTCATTGCTGGCTTAGTGGCGATCACACCTGCGGTTGCATCCGTCGAACCGGTTTGGGCCATCGTACTTGGACTAATTTCTGGAGTGGTTTGTGCTTTGGCAATCGACATGAAGTTCAGCTTCGGTTTTGATGACTCTCTGGATGTAGTTGGAATCCACTTAGTTGGAGGAATCATCGGAACCCTCGCTATCGGAATCTTTGGTACTGGCGTAGGAGCGCTATTTGGCTACGGCTTTGGTCAGCTATGGGCGCAGCTATTAGGTGCCGGGGCGGTACTTATCTATAGCTTCGTGATGGCTCTGGTAATTGGATTCGCTATTGAGAAAACAATGGGCTTCAGGGTAAGAGCAGAAGACGAGATTGCCGGAATTGATACCGTAGTCCACGGAGAAGAGGCATACGCTTTCGCTCGTGGCAAAGACTAAATAACTACAAACCAAAGCGGGGGCCTTGTTTGGTCCCCGCTTTGGCTTTAGTTGACTGGGCACGCCCCTGGGGATGTGGCAGGGAAGTGCGATTTGAGTTAGAGTAGCCAAGCAACTTAGGTTGTTAGCGGATGTGGCTCAGTGGTAGAGCA
>CAZKQH010000092.1:0-3409 GCA_964554845.1 uncultured Rhodoluna sp.
GAACCAGTTGGTTTCACCTTCGACCCAGATCTTCTTAGTTTTATCGAAGCGGCGCTTTGAGGAAGCTAATCGAAATGAGGTGATTGGCAAACCCTCTTGAGTGACTAGGTGCCGGGGTGTGGTTGCCACTAGGCCCGATACCGTGAAGCTTTCTGACATTACTTACCTTCTTTCAGCCTGATTGGTCTAATCAGGTAAAAAGAATCTCAGTCAATAAATTGGCTGTGTTGGTTCAAGGCAAATCTGTGGAAAAGTCACTTTAGGTAGGAAGAGAAGGCTTTGGCGGTCTTGTCCATCTTGGGTTTGACCACAAAGTTGCAGTAGCCCTGATTTGGGTTTTTGGCAAAAAAGTCCTGGTGATATTCTTCACCCATCCAAAACTTATCTAGCGGCTGAATTGTTGTGACAATGCCATCGCCCCAAACTTTTCTTGCTCGCTCAATAGCTTCAATAAATAGTTGTTTCTGATTTTCATCTTCGAAGAACATGCAGCTGCGATAGCTAGAGCCAACATCGTTTCCTTGGCGGTTTAGTTGAGTTGGGTCGTGCAGAGTAAAGAAGATATCCAGTACGGTCTCGGCGGGGATTTGATTCTCGTCAAAAATTACCCTGGCGACCTCGGCGTGGCCGGTAGCTTCTGAGCAAACCGTTTCATAGTCCGGATTACCAGTGTGGCCTCCGGAGTAGCCGACCTCAACGTCTAGGATGCCTCGAAACTGCATAAAGCTTGAATCTAGGCACCAGAAGCAGCCGCCACCAAGAACAAAAGAGATCATGGCCCTAGCTTAGGCTTGTGTTTATGAATTTCCGAGCCAGCACTGACAGATACGCACAGATGAAGTATCGACGCACCGGAAAATCAGGCTTACTCCTGCCCGAAATATCACTTGGGCTCTGGCACAACTTCGGAGCGGACCACAGCTTTTCGAACCAAAGAAAAGTATTGCGCAGGGCCTTTGATCTTGGAATTACACACTTTGATTTAGCAAACAACTACGGACCACCATATGGCGAAGCCGAAGAGAACTTCGGCGATCACTTACATAAGGACTTTCGTCCCTATCGCGACGAAATGGTTATTTCCACCAAAGCCGGATACGACATGTGGGATGGTCCATACGGAAACTGGGGTTCTCGAAAATACCTCCTTGCCTCGCTTGATCAATCTCTTGAGCGCATGGGCTTAGAGTACGTAGACATCTTTTACTCTCACCGCTTTGACCCTGAAACCCCGCTTGAAGAAACAATGGGGGCCCTAGCTTCAGCTGTTCGATCCGGCAAGGCGCTCTACGTTGGAATCTCTAACTATGATGCTCAGCAAACCGAGCAAGCGAAGCTGATCCTGGATCAGATGGGTGTGCCACTACTAATTCACCAACCTAAGTATTCGATGTTTGTTCGAACCCCGGAAACTTCATTGCTAGATACTCTTGGTCGATTGGGAGTTGGCTCCATTGTCTTCTCTCCTTTAGCCCAAGGTCTACTTACCGATCGATATCTTGACGGCAAGGTACCTCGTGGTTCAAGAGCATCCAAAGGTAAGCACTTAACTAAACAGAAGGTGAGCGACGAGTACCTAACTGCTGCAAAGCACCTAAACGAGATTGCTGCAAACCGCGGACAGTCTCTGGCACAGTTAGCAATTGCATGGGTTCTTAGGCAACCCACTGTCACCAGTGCTCTTATTGGGGCATCAAGCGTTAAGCAGCTAGAACAAAATCATGCTGCCATCTCAGGCAACCCGCTTACTCTCGAGGAACTAGCCAGTATTGATCTCCACGCCAGAAATGGCCTGGTCTAAATAGATTGCGTACTAGAAATCCTCTTCTTGGAGTTATCTTCGCCCTTTTGAGTATCGTGCTGTTTGGGCTAAACGCTTCAACTTCAAAAGTTGTGATGGCTGCCGGGATTAGCCCTGAGCAAATAGTCATCTTCCGCTCTTTTGCAACCGCATTGGGTGCGGGAATCGCGCTAGTGATTACCAAACGCCAAGCATTTAGAGTGCAAAAACACGAGTGGCGGGGACTGGTTGTGTTTGGCATCTTCGGAGTTGCCCTGATGCAGTGGTCTTACTCAAATGCGGTTAAAAACCTACCTATCGGTATTGCATTATTGATTGAATACACCGCTATCGTAATTGTCCCGCTGGTTTCGCTTTGGCTTTTTAAAGCTAAAGTGCTTCCAAGACTTTGGGTGGCAATTGTCATGGTGCTCGGTGGTCTGATAGTGGTCTCAAGGATATGGGATGGTGGGCTAAACCCAGTTGGCGTGATGTTCGCGGTCATGGCTTCCTTATTTCTAAGTTTCTACTTTCTTATGGGTGAACATTTGTTAAAAAAGCGCGACACGCTATCCACCCTGTTTTATGCGATGACTATTTCTGGCGTGTTTTGGCTAATTGTCACTCCGTGGTGGAACTTTCAACCTTCAATTCTGATTGAGCAAATCTCGCTTACGGGCAATTTGGAACAGGTTCAGCTGCCGCTATGGGCAGCACTTGCCTGGATCGGATTGTTCGGGTCATTCCTTCCGATGCTCTTTTCCTTCCTGGCATTAGCTC
Source organism: uncultured Rhodoluna sp. (assembly GCA_964554845.1). Classification (GTDB taxonomy): domain Bacteria; phylum Actinomycetota; class Actinomycetes; order Actinomycetales; family Microbacteriaceae; genus Rhodoluna. Next base: position 2,561 of record CAZKQH010000092.1, read on the forward strand.
ACCTCAGCGCTACATCGGTTGGGGTTATCTCTACCGGAGAAACAGTCATGGCATTTATTTTTGCCTGGGCTTGGCTCAATGAGATGATAGATGGCATACAAGCACTGGGTGGAGTCCTAGTGATTGCTGGGATTGTGCTGGCACAAACTTCACGAGTTAAGCAAAAAGATAAGGAACCACAACATGGCTAGCGTTGAACTTACTCACTCAACCTTTGGCACTCAGATTGAAAAAGCCGGTATTACTCTGGTTGATTTCTGGGCTGAGTGGTGCGGGCCATGCCGGATGTTCGGGCCGATCTTCGAAGCTGCCAGTGAAAAGTATCCGGAGATCACCTTCGGGAAGGTAGATACCGAGGAGGAGCAGCTACTTGCTAACGAAGCTGGCATCAGCTCGATTCCGACCCTAATGGTCTTTCGCGACGGCATACTTCTATACAACAACCCTGGCGCACTACCGGCTGAAGCCCTGGATGAAATCATCAATGCGGTTTTGGCCTTAAACATGGATGATGTTCGCAAAGAAGTTGCCAAACAGAATCAGCAAGCCAAGAACTAACCAAATCTGCAACAAAAACTTGTCGAAGGCGAAAATTGAAGAACAACTCAGCGGCGATGCTCGCAACAGTTGCCCTAGTAGGGCAAGGTGCCCTACTACTGAGTTTTTTTGACACCGGAACTTGCGTGGTTCCAGACGCCGATAACTTTATTTCGTGCCAAGAAATTGCTGATCAGCGCATCTGGGCCGCTTGGATTCTTGGGGCCATATTTGTTGGCGGACTACTTGTGTCAATTACTCGAAAAAAGAGGCGTTAGCCATGCATCACAATAGCGATGAAACCAGAGCCCT
>CAZKQH010000093.1:0-3365 GCA_964554845.1 uncultured Rhodoluna sp.
TCGAAGTTCAGTAATCTGATCAACAACGTAGGCCGCTTCTGATCGTTCGTCGAGACCAGTGAAGGAGATGATCTTCTCTCCATCGCCAGCATCGGTCCAGAGGTTTTTTTCGGGGCGATCAAAATTCTTGGAAATCACTGCGTTGGCAGCAGAGAGAATGTTCTGGGTGGAGCGGTAGTTTTGCTCAAGCAAGATCGTGGTGGAGCCTGGGAAATCCTTGGCGAATTCTGCGATATTTCGCATATCGGCCCCTCGGAAGGCATATATCGACTGATCGGAATCACCAACCACGGTAATTGCGGAGGGGCCAGGAAGCTCACCCGTCGAAGGATCGGGCTCGTTATGGGCATCAGCAATTGGCTTAGTAAGCTCGCGAATCAGCGAGTACTGGGCGTGGTTGGTGTCTTGATACTCATCAACCAAAATGTGTCGAAAGCGCCTCTGGTACTGGGCGGCGATATTTGGAAATGAGCGGAATAGGTAAACCGTTTCTGCAATTAGATCGTCGAAGTCAAAGGCGTTGTTTTTTCTTAGTTCCGCAGCATACTGAGTGAAGATTTCGGCAATGGCTCGATCCTTTGGATTGGTTGAGTCGATCATGGAATAGAAGTCTTCAGAGTCTTTTAGCTCGTTCTTGGCGTTTGAAATTCTCGCTGCAACGCTCTGAGGTTTGAGGCCTTCAATGTCGCTGCCTGATTCGCGAATAAGACGCTTGATCAGAGCCCTGGTGTCTCCGGTGTCATAGACGGTGAAGTTTGAGTCGTGACCGAGTAGTCCTGCTTCCCGACGAAGAATTTGCAGGCAGGCGGAGTGAAAGGTTTTAATCCACATGCCATCTGCAACGCTTCCAAGAAGCGCGTGAACGCGCTCTTTCATTTCATTGGCAGCTTTGTTCGTGAAAGTAATTGCGAGAATCTGCGAAGGCCAAGCTTCTTTGTTAGCCAAAAGGTGAGCAATACGGTGAGTTAGAACTTTTGTCTTTCCCGAACCAGCACCAGCGACGATTAGAAGACCCGGGCCGCGGTGAGTCACCGCAGCAATTTGCTGCGGGTTTAACCCTTCAAGGAGATTCTGGTTCATGGCAGCCCAAGCTTAGGCGGTGCCATCGACAGTGCTTCGCAAAAGGTCAGGCTGATCAACAAAAATGCCATCTAATCCAGCCAGGGCAACTTTTGCAAAGTACTCATCAACACTTGCGGTGGCATCTTCGGCTTTTAGGGTCCAGCCATATACTTCCAAACCGACGGTTTTAGCCAGCTCAATTGAGCCATTTGAAACAGTGTGGGTGCCCGATTCATCTGGCTCAAGAAGCAGCGGTAAATCCATGCTTACTCCCTCAAACTCGTTAGCTATTCGTTCTAGGTAGCTAAGGGTTAATCGAGGCTCGTTATCTGGAAGCCTTACCTGCTCAGTCAAAAACACATACTTCTTGTCTGCTCCGCAGGCGGCCTTTAAGAGAAGCATCATTTCAAAATCAAAGCTTTCAATCACAATCTTGATTCCTCGCTGTTTCCAGTTGGATTCAGAGAGTTTTCGATTCAGAATCCCTGCAATATCAATACCCCTGGTTGTGAAGTGCATGCCGTGCTTTACCTCGATAACCAGGGTCTTTTGATCCATGAAAGGCGCAGCCAGTAGCTGATCGATGGTTGGGATTTTGAATTGGCCATCGAATTTGGCACTGCCGGGCCGCAGTTCGGGAAGGCGTTCGATAGCCCTGACATCAGCTAGTTCCTGGAGATTAAAGTCCTCGCTGAAAAAACCATTTTCTGTGATTCCGTCAGAGTAGCCAGCTCGGGAGCGCTCGGAAAAGTGCTGATGGGATGCGATATCGGTTGTTCCATTGAGCCAATTCTCGTGACGAATGATTAGCTCGCCATCCTTGGTTGGAACTAGATCGCACTCAACACCGTCTGCTCCCTGAGCAATAGCGAGTTCAAAAGCTTCCAAAGTATTTTCAGGACGATAGCCACACGCACCGCGGTGACCTAGAACAAGCGGGCGCAACAAGCTACTCCCATTCAATGGTGCCGGGGGGCTTTGATGTCACGTCTAATACAACGCGGTTGACACCTTCAACTTCATTTGTAATTCGGTTAGAAATTCTTGCCAGCACGTCGTAGTCGATTCTGGTCCAGTCCGCAGTCATCGCGTCCTCACTGGAAACAGGACGCAAAACAATTGGGTGTCCATAGCTTCGACCATCACCTTGCACACCAACAGAACGCACATCGGCCAAAAGCACAACCGGGCACTGCCAAATCTGCGCATCTAAACCAGCAGCAGTTAGTTCTTCTCGAACGATGGCGTCGGCTTTACGAAGAAGATCGAGTCGTTCCTTGGTTATTTCACCAACGATTCGAATTCCAAGTCCAGGTCCTGGAAATGGCTGACGCTGAACAATTTCTGCCGGTAGACCAAGTTCCTTACCAATTGCGCGAACTTCATCTTTAAATAGTGTGCGAAGCGGTTCCACAAGTTCGAACTGCAAATCATCCGGAAGGCCTCCTACATTGTGGTGGGATTTGATTCCGGCGGTGACCCCTCCGCCAGATTCAACAACATCCGGATATAAAGTTCCCTGAACCAAGAACTTGATTGGCCGGTTATCAGCCTTGGCTTCGGCAATTAGCTCAGACTGGGCTTGTTCGAAGGTTCTGATAAATTCTCGACCGATAATTTTTCGTTTGGTTTCAGGATCAGAAATACCTGCAAGGGCGGAAAGGAACTGCTGCTCGGCGTTTACTGTAACTAGGCGAATACCCGTGGCTGCAACATAATCACGCTGCACCTGCTGAGCTTCACCCTCGCGCAATAAGCCGTGATCGACAAACACCGCAACTAACTGATCCCCAACAGCCTTGTGAACCAGGGCTGCTGCAACAGCTGAATCAACTCCGCCAGAGAGGCCACAAATGACTCGATCGGAGCCAACCTGAGCTTTGATCTTGGCTACTTGTTCGGCAATGACATTGCCAGAATTCCAATCAGCTGGAATGCCAGCTGCTTTGTGTAAGAAATTTTCCAGAACGTTCTGGCCAAACTGAGAGTGCTTCACCTCCGGGTGCCACTGCACGCCGTAAATCTTTTTATTCGCAGATGCAAAAGCTGCAACGGGCGTTGTCTCGGTTGAAGCTAAAACTTCAAAACCAGCAGGGGCTTTCATCACTTGATCGCCATGGCTCATCCAGCAAGTTTGAGAATTAGGCTGACCGGCAAGGATTTCCCCGGGCGCAGAAACTTTTAGATCGGTTGCACCGTATTCACGCTTACCGGTTTTATCCACTTGACCGCCAAGCAAAGATGCGAGCATTTGAAATCCGTAACAAATGCCAAGTATCGGAATTCCGAGTTCAAGAATTTTT
>CAZKQH010000094.1:0-3351 GCA_964554845.1 uncultured Rhodoluna sp.
CTCTCTAGTCGTCGTCCTCGTCCTCATCTTCGTCCTCGTCATACTGAACCTGAGCTTCAGGAAGCACGCTTCCTGAAACCAGAGGTCCTAGTGCGAAGGCAGCCAGGATGTTCTTAGGTTTGGCAGCGCCAGCGTGCTCACCAGCAAAGGCAGCTGAGCCATCCTTGCCACAAATTGCCTTAATCAAAGCTGCTCCACCCGGGTGGTCCTTGACATAAGAAGTGAGGTCATAGACCTCGCCTTTGATGACGCTCCAGCAATCAGTTCCGGTCGAGTGCTTCTGAACTTCTGCTGCAGTCAAGGCAACAGTTGTGCCAAGGCCTGGGGTGGTTCCGGAAGTGCCCGATCCTGAGCTAGAACCGCCACTGGAACTTGAGGTTGCAAGTGCTCCAACTAGTAGAGAAGAAAGATCTGCGTTTGGTTTAGAAGCACCAGCATGTTGACCCGAGAAAGATTTGGTTCCATCTTTTCCGCAGATGGCTTTGATAACTGCTTCGCCACCTTTGTGTTTTGAAACGTATGAAGTTAGGTCATAAACATTTCCGTTCACAACGCTCCAGCAATCAGTTGCGCTGTTGTGCTTTAGAACTTCAGCAACGCTTATCCCTCCGTTAGAGGTTCCACCAGTTGTGCCACCGGTTGATCCATCGGTAGCACCAGGAACCGGTTCGGTTGGTGCAACAAGTTCTTCAACTGGGTTTGCAGTTAGACGATTTCCCCAGGTAGCTTCCGCTCCTGAGTGACCAACCAAAACAGAAAGAACAACGACACCAGCTACCGCTGCGGTTGATAATCCACCTGCAAGCTGAAGTGTCCACTTCGGAGTTTTTGTTTCTGTCTTTGTAAAGAAGTAAAAGGCAAGACCCAAGGCAAACAGTCCAATCGAAGCTGGGAATAGTAAGTCTCCAAGTTCCTGGTGATCGGCCGGGTTTCCAACTCTCGCTGCTAAGGCTTCGCCGGACTGCTTGGCAGCAAATGCCAAGCCAACGGAGACCGCGAGCGCTCCAACTGTGAGCGGAAGGTATGCCTTTCGCCACTTAGGAACAAATACCAGCAGCACTAGGGCGATCGCTGATAGCGGGATCAGTACCGATGCTGCATGGACTGTGAGGGGGTGAAGCGGCAATCCGCCGATGGTGTCAAAGAATTGATTCATAACCTTTAACCTAGGTCTCCTGCCTGTGTGCCAGCTGGCTGTAGCCTGCTAGCCGGCTGGCTGTTTGGGTTGGGGCGCCAATGTCGGAGGTTCCCACAATAATTGGGCTTTCGAAGGCCCCGTTTTTGGAGATTTCGATCAATTCCTACGACACGCCTGAGAATGAGCTGATAGAAGCCTCAAGTTAAGGTTTAGTCTTCGGATTACAACTAAAAAACAACTAAATAAGTGAAGATTTTCCCGTGTCGGTACTACATCTAGTGGTTTAGTGCTAATGTAGGGACTCCGAACTTCGAGAGATTTTCACAAATTTAGCTCAAAATAGGGGTTTTTCGACCCCGCAAGCAGAAGGAAACACCATGGCAGTAACCGTTTATACGCTCCCGGCTTGCGTGCAGTGCGATAGCACCAAGCGCATGCTCAAGAGCATCGATGTTGACTACGAAGAAGTAGACATGAGCCAAGATCCGGTTGCTTTAGAAATGGTGAAGACCCTGGGCTATACCGCAGCTCCTGTAGTTGTATCAGGCGATGACCACTGGAGTGGTTTCCGCATGGAAAAAATTCAAGCTCTAAGCGCCTAGATAAAAGGGCTGGAGTTGTTGAGATGTTCGATGTTGTTTACTTCTCGAGCGTCTCAGAGAACACAAAAAGGTTTGTAGACAAACTAGGCACCAACGCAATTCGGATTCCCCTAAAGTCCGAAGACGCAGCAGAGTTTGTTTATGAGAGGGACAACGTTTTAGTTGTACCTACTTATGGGGGCGGAAACGACGGATCTACTGTTCCTAAGCAGGTCATAAAGTTTCTGAACAATCCTGAGAACCGCAAGCACATCAAAGCGGTAATCGGCGGAGGAAACACCAATTTTGGTAGCCACTTCTGCAAAGCCGGCGACATTGTCGCCACTAAATTAGGTGTTCCATTGATTTATAAGTTTGAAATCACCGGTACACCAGAAGACGTAATCGAAGTTAAAGAAAGGCTGGCCCAGCTGTGGCAAACCAACTCGTAGAGATCGCTGACGATCAAGGCAACCTTCTAGGAAAATCTGGAGTTGAGTCTGCCCTGAGCTATCAGGACCTCAACGCCATGATCAACCTCTGGGGTGAAGATCAAAAACTACAGTTGGAAAAAGACAAGCTGGCGGTTCGCAAGTACTTCCTAGAGCACGTGAACCAGAACACCGTGTTCTTCCACAGCCTCAAAGAGCGCCTGGACTACTTAGTTGAGCACGAGTACTACGAGAAGGAAATTCTCGACCAGTACTCCTTCGAATTCATCAAGGCTCTAGAAGAGCTTGCCTACTCAAAGAAGTTTCGCTTCGAAGCTTTCATGGGTGCCTTCAAGTTCTACACCGGCTACGCACTAAAGACCTTCGATGGCACTCGCTACCTAGAGAGATTCGAAGACCGCGTAGTAATGGTTGCACTTACCCTTGCCGCCGGCAACGAAGCAGTTGCTACCGACCTTGTCGAAGAAATGATCTCCGGTCGTTTCCAGCCTGCAACGCCTACCTTTTTGAACTGTGGAAAAAAGCAGCGCGGTGAGTTCGTATCCTGTTTCCTACTTCGCATCGAAGACAACATGGAGTCAATCTCTCGTGGAATTAACTCAGCTCTGCAGCTATCCAAGCGCGGTGGCGGTGTTGCACTTTCACTTTCTAACATCCGTGAGTACGGCGCTCCGATCAAGAAGATCGAAGGCCAGTCCTCTGGAATCATTCCAGTGATGAAGCTTCTAGAAGACAGCTTCTCCTACGCCAACCAGCTAGGTGCTCGTCAGGGTGCGGGAGCTGTTTACCTAAACGCCCACCACCCAGACATCCTTCGCTTCCTGGACACCAAGCGTGAGAACGCTGACGAGAAGACTCGTATCAAGACACTTTCTATTGGTGTTGTTGTGCCAGATGTGACCATGGAGCTAGCCAAGAACAACGAGGACATGTACCTCTTCTCTCCTTACGACGTCGAGAAGGTTTACGGCATTCCTTTTGGAGACATCTCTGTCACCGAGAAGTACAACGAAATGGTTGATGACCCGCGCATCAAGAAGTCCAAGATCAAGGCCCGTGAGCTATTTGAGCGCATCGCTGAGCTACAGTTCGAATCTGGCTACCCATACGTGATGTACGAAGACACTGTGAACCGCGCCAACCCAATCCAGGGCCGCATCAACATGTCTAACCTCTGCTC
>CAZKQH010000095.1:0-3308 GCA_964554845.1 uncultured Rhodoluna sp.
CCTGCGACCAAGAGATTAGAAGGCTCTTGCTCTATCCACTGAGCTACGAGGGCAGGACTACAGTTTATCGGCTAGGAGTTACTTCTCGTTCTCGGTTCTGGATAGCCTTTGGGATACGTATACCGGGATCAGCGATAGAACAATGACCACCGTGGCAACGACGTTCACAACAGATGCCTGATTCGGTCTTGCCATCTCTTTCAAAATCCAAAGCGGCAAGGTGTCAACCCCCGGAGGGGCGGTAAATATAGTTACAACAACCTCATCGAAGCTGAGGGCAAAGGCAAGAAGAGCACCTGCTGCAAAAGCGGTTCGGAACTGAGGGAAGGTCACGAGCCTACCCGCGAAGGGAAAAAGGTCCGGCAGATCTGGACCCTAAAAGGTTGCGGTTTAGTAAAGCTTTTTTGTCTCAGTCGCCAGACCCCCGCTACTACTTACTTTGAAGGAAGTTAGTTTCCCCACTCGCCGGGAGGGCCCAGCCACAGCAAGAAGGCAAACAGTGACACCACAAAAACTGCCAGGGTAAGAACTAGCAAAACCGGGCGGAAAATAAACCAGCGAAACAGCTTGTCGAACCAAGTGTTGTCTCTTGGGTCTTTTGTACCCTCAATGCGCCACTCGCCATCGAGGGCGGAGCGCTTGTCTAGATAGCGATCAAAAGGATAGGTAGCAAAAGGCACAATTGCTAGCACAACCGCCAAAGCGGTTTGCGCAACTGGCCAACGCTGATTGACCCCAACCAGCACTGCCGTGACTGAGTAGCCGATGAAAGCAAAACCGTGAGTTGCACCTGCGATGGTGAAAATGTTCGGTGATAACCCAATTGTTTCGCGTGCCACGATAGCGGCGATCAATAGGGCCCAAGTTAGCATTTCAATTCGAGCGAAGGTGCCAAATATATCTTTAGGTTTTGCGTCCATGCTCGAATCTTATTGCGGCGATGGTAGATAACACTTGAAGCTAGCTACGCCGCTATCTGTTGAAATCGCCCTCGTTTTGCCCTTGATCATCTGATCCACCGGATCCATAGAAAGTATCTGGATACGCGGTGTTGGGTGAGTAGCCATCGGGACCCGAATGCATGTCCCCCTGGTTCATTGAGTCTCCTTTGGTCTTTTCAATCGGTGGTCGATAAACCGAAGGGTCATAGCTGAGTATTCGCTTGAGCCAATTTAGAAAGCCCATGGCTAACTCCTGATTCCCTTTTTAGCCTCGCCCCAAATAAGTGCCATAAACATGGCCCCGATAATCAAGGTCGGAATCACAATCCATGGCCAGATCTTGTTGAGCCAAAAAAGCACTACTTCAATTGTCTTCATGGGCCCCAAGTTAGTTGGAGCCACTGACATCTATTCCACAGCCGAAACAGAAGTCTAAATTGCTAGTCCTTGGTGACCGCTTTATGGATTTCGGCCGTTAGAGCCTCTATCTTGAGGCTAAGCTCGTGAACCTCCTTGGTGAGTACGAGATTTTCCTGGTCAATTTGATAAGTGTGAATTGCAAGTTCCGAGTTGATTTGGTCCTCACGCTTGGCGGCAATTAAGAGGATGGCTCCTTGAAGGGCTGCAACGCAAGAAAGAATCAAGTTCAGCAGAATAAATGGGAACGGGTCAAAAGTTCCATCTGAATTGAGATACATCCAAATGGCGAGAAACGCCAAAGCACCAAATACAAATGGCCAAGAGCCCATGGCGTTTCTGAGCAAGTCGGCCGCTCGCTGACCGGCACTTAGCTGTCCTTTGCCAAATTTCGTAGTTGCTGGGTGTTCGTTCCAACGAGCCATTGCCTCTCCTTCTAATCCGTATCTTTATCCAAGGCTACTTCAGCCATCGGTTGCCGTCGGAAGGGGGTAGGTGACTTGTTTTTAGAAGGTAAATATCCCCTCTAGATTAGGTGTCATGAAGTCTATTCCACTCAAAAGCAGGCACGAGGCACTGGGGGCAAGCTTTACCGACTTTGGCGGCTGGGAGATGCCGGTTCGCTACAGCTCAGACCTAGCTGAACACCACGCTGTTCGAACCGCCGCAGGTCTTTTCGACATTTCTCACATGGGTGAGATCTTCGTTGAAGGTAAGCAAGCTCCTGAACTGCTGGACTTCGCCCTGGTCGGAGCTGCATCCGAAATTGCAATCGGCCGAGCCAAGTATTCGCTTATCTGCAACGAAGATGGCGGAATCATCGATGACCTAATTGTTTACCGACTTGGTCAAAACGCTTACCTGGTTGTTGCCAATGCCTCCAACCGCGAAGCGGTTGTAGCCGCTATGCAGCAGCGCAGCTCCGGCTTTGATGCAACAGTCAAAGACGAGAGCGATGCCTGGGTACTTTTGGCAATTCAAGGACCAAACTCGGTTTCGATTCTTTCAACTCTTACTTCTGACGCACTGGATGATCTGAAGTACTACGCAATTTCTGAATCCGAAATTGCTGGTGTCAGGTGCCTTTTGGCTCGCACCGGCTACACCGGTGAAGACGGTTTCGAAATCTACATTCCCGTCGAATCCGCTGGAAAGGTATTTGACGAGCTAGTTTCTTCGGGATCTGCGCAAGGAATGCTTCCAACCGGTTTAGCCTGTCGCGACACTTTGAGACTGGAAGCTGGGATGCCGCTCTACGGGCACGAGATGAATCTTGATGTAAATCCATACCAAGCAGGGTTTGGCAAAGTTGTCAGACTGGATAAGCCTGGGGATTTCGTTGGCAAAGCGGCTTTAACAAAACTGTCTGAAACTCCACCAACAAAGATGCTGGTTGGGATTGCAGGCGAAGGTAAGCGCGCAGCTCGCGCAGACTATGAAGTTTTTGTTGAAGGTTCTGCATCAACAATTGGAGTTGTCACCTCTGGGGCTCTGTCCCCAACCCTTGGTTTTCCAGTGGCGATGGCCTACGTTGGTGCCGATTTTGCGCAAATCGACACGCCTATTAGCGTAGACATAAGAGGAGCTGTGACACCGTTTACAGTTGTCAAACTCCCCTTTTACAAAAGAGCAATCACCTAACCAAACCCGCTAAAGGAATAATCCAGGATGATCAACCGCGAAGGTCTGAAATACACCAAAGAGCACGAGTGGCTATCAATCGAGGGCGATGTTGCCACCGTTGGTATCACTGAGTACGCAGCCGAGAAGCTAGGCGACATCGTTTTCGTGGACCTACCAAAGGTCGGTTCCTCTACTACTTATATGAAGATCTGCGGTGAGATTGAATCCACCAAGAGCGTCGGCGAGCTCTACGCACCAGTTGATGGCGAAATCGTGGAAGTAAACGAGGTCGTATCTGGCAACCCAGAGCTTGTAAACCATGACCCT
>CAZKQH010000096.1:0-3110 GCA_964554845.1 uncultured Rhodoluna sp.
TTTTCCAGCAGCTACCATTTAGTCAAATAGACTTAGCCGCAGGGCCGCCTAAGCTCAATCGATAAAGCAAAGAAAGTTCAAGGATGTTTTCTGCTAGCGACGAAAAGCGCGTATTAGACATGGTCCCTCGCGGGATCTATATCAACGGTGAGTGGAAAGACGCTGCCGACAAAAAAACTTTAGATGTCATCGACCCAGCCACCGGCAAAGTCCTAGTCTCAATCGCCGATGCCGCTCCAGCTGATGGCCTAGCGGCCATCGATGCTGCAGCTTCTGCCCAGGAGTCCTGGGCCAAGACTGCACCCCGTGTTCGAGCAGAGATCCTTCGAGCCGCTTTCGAGAAGGTCACAGCGATGGCTGATGATTTTGCCCTGTTGATGTCTCTAGAAATGGGTAAGCCAGTATCAGAGGCCAAAGGAGAAGTTGCCTACGGGGCTGAATTTTTGCGCTGGTTCTCCGAAGAAGCAGTTCGAGTAACCGGTCGATACGGAACAGCACCGGATGGCAAAAACCGCATCATGGTTCTAAAGCGTCCAGTTGGACCTTCCCTATTCATTACCCCTTGGAATTTCCCACTTGCCATGGCAACCAGAAAGATGGCACCAGCCATCGCAGCTGGCTGCACCATGGTGCTAAAGCCTGCAGCGCTAACACCACTTACCTCAATGCTGTTTGTAAAGGTTCTAGAGGACATAGGTCTTCCTAAGGGAGTTATCAACGTTATCCAGACCACCCGTGCAGGTGATGTTACAGGACCGATCATCAAGGACGAAAGACTTCGCAAATTGTCTTTCACCGGTTCAACCGGAGTGGGTCGAAGACTGATCGCTGATTCAGCCGACCGCGTGCTTAGAACCTCGATGGAGCTAGGCGGCAACGCACCGTTCCTAGTATTCGAAGACGCTGATCTAGACAAGGCAGTTGATGGCGCAATGCTAGCCAAGCTTCGCAACATGGGTGAGGCCTGCACCGCAGCCAATAGGTTTATCGTGCACGAGTCTGTGGCTGCGGATTTCTCAGCTAAGTTCGCTGCCAAGATGGCGTCTCTCAAGGTCGCACGGGGAACCGAAGAAGGATCCAACGTTGGACCACTTATTGACGAAAAGTCCCGTACCGGAGTTCACTCCCTGGTGGCCGACGCTGTTGCCAAGGGAGCAAAGGTTCTAACCGGTGGAGAAATTCCAACAGGCCAAGGCTATTTCTACCCGCCAACTGTATTGGCTGATGTTCCAGCCAACGCTGAAATTCTCAAAGAAGAAATCTTTGGTCCAGTAGCGCCGGTCATCACCTTCAAGACCGAAGACGAAGCAGTAAAGCTTGCGAACAACACCGAGTATGGTCTGATCGCTTATGCCTTTACCGAGAACCTAAACAGAGGTCTTCGCCTGGCTGAGCGCCTCGAGGTTGGAATGTTTGGACTCAATGCTGGAGTTATCTCTAACCCAGCCGCTCCATTCGGCGGAGTCAAGTCCTCCGGACTTGGCCGCGAAGGCGGCTTCGAAGGCATCGAAGAATACCTAGAAACCGTTTACGTCGGCATTGCAGACCCGATGGTTAGCTAAACAGGACAACAATAGAGAAGTGAAAATCAAACCCCTAAAAACCCTTGCCCTGCTTTCTGTTTCTGCTCTACTTCTTGCCGGTTGTGCCGAGCCAAGACCAGAGGCTATTGAAACCCCAACACCAGAAGCGAAGGTGTTTGTCACCGCTCCTCTTACTGGTCTGACAGTTGAAGAAGGCACCGCAGGGTCGGAGACCTTCTCCGCTCCATCGGTTGCCTGCAAAGTCGACAACGTTGAAGCGGCCAGACCCCAGTTCAACCTCAACAAAGCCGACATCGTCTTTGTTGAGATGGTCGAATTTGGTCTAACAAGACTTGTTGCCGTATGGCAATCGCAACCAGTTGATCAGGCAGGACCAGTTAGGTCGGTTCGACCAATGGATGCTGACATCACAGCACCACTTGCTGGAATCTTTTGCTTCTCGGGTGGGCAACTACCGTTTGTGAACGCTGTGAAAGACACCGGTCAGTACATGGCAAGTGAAACAAGTGAGCAAGCAGACGACAAGGGAAGCTTCTCCAGACTTTCTTCCCGTGGCGCACCACACAACGTGATGGTTGATGTTGGTTTGCTTCAGTCTCAGCACGTGGGTCACCTAAAGGCACCTAAAGCTATGCTTCCGATGGTTGCCTTTGATCCTGTAACTGAAAGCTACGAGGTAGCTTCAACAGAAGCTGGCGAAGAAACAATCAGCTTCCGCATCAAGTACCCACAGGCTGAAAGTGGCTGGAAGGCCGAAGGAAGCTACTTCGTGAGATCCCAAGATGGCGATCAGCACATCGATGGAGCTTCGAACGAGATCCTTAGAGCAACCAACGTGGTTGTTATGCAGACCAAGACCGACAACTCATTCAAAGATCCGAAGTACGGACCCATTCCAAGAACCGTGATGATTGACTCTGGCATTGCCTGGGTATTCAGCAACGGCAAAAGAGTCAAGGGAACCTGGACCAAGGCTTCTCAGACTGCACCGATTCAACTTTTCGATGCAGCAGGAGCTCCAATCAAACTTGCTGTTGGAAACACTTGGATTGAATTGATGGCGGAACCATCAAAGATCACCATCAAGAGCCCTGAGGTGGCCACCCCTGCCCCTACAGAGGACTCCTCAGGGGACAACTAAGCACAAGCAAGACGCCCGGAACCTCGTCCAGTCGAGCACCCCTAGAGCCCAGTAAATACGGGGTTTTTGGGGGTTTTTGCTTGTCCAGCCGGAGCTAGAAATAGACTTGCCGGACTAATCCAGGAACGGCTCGCGCCCTGCGACCAGCTCCCAGGGAACCTCTTTGATTTTTGTTTTATCAACCAGAGGGGATGGACCATTTGGTCCAGTGAAATCCTCGAAAACTTTCTCAACAATTTTCTTTGCAGACTCACCTGGGTATGGAGAACTTGCTTCAATAAGTTTTTGAATTTGTTTTGATCGATCGGGTAGACCATTTGCTCGCGCATTGGCAATTTCTGTTTCAAGTTCAGCAAATGTTTTCACTCGAACAGAAGCATCGGCTGCCAATTCTCCAGTTGCAGTTAGCTGCCAGTGACCTTCGT
>CAZKQH010000097.1:0-3105 GCA_964554845.1 uncultured Rhodoluna sp.
GACCTGAGAAAAGATAAGCGTGATTTACTCGGTCTGTTTTGAGAGCCGTCATTAGCGGAGCTGTGACTTGTGATTGGCCGATTAGCTCTGAGAAGGTTTCCGGTCGGTACCGACGGTAAAGGGCTTGATTCACGATTACAACCTAGCCTCTCCGTTGGACAAAAGTTAAAAAGACCCCCCGCACACCCATCAGAGCCCAGCTACCCTTGCTATCTTTCGATCCTGGGGGAGTTCACCAAGATGACGCCGCACGGGGAGTCCTTGGCAATTCTAAACCCAAACCAGAACAGTCAAATCTGCACCTTCTTATAAGGGCAAAACTCAGCTCTTTAGTGAAGCACCTTACGCTCGAGCTTGGTGCCCTCAACGTCAACATCTGGCATAGCCTTATCGATCCACTTAGGAATCCACCAGGCCGACTTGTTCAGGATGGTCATTGCTGCTGGAACCAGCAGCAATCTGACCAAGAAGGCATCGATTAGCACACCAATTGCCAACCCAAAGCCGATAGGCCTAATGGTTGCTAGGTGAGAGAAGGCAAAGCCTCCAAAGACCGTGATCATGATCAGAGCAGCTGCAATAACTACTCCCCGAGATAAATGCAGACCAAAGTTGATGGCATCGCGAGGCTTCTTGCCGTGAGCATAAGCCTCACGCATTCCAGAAACTAAGAACAACTGGTAATCCATTGCAAGACCAAACAAAATACCGATCAGGAAAATCGGTAGGAAGCTCAAGATTGGCCCTGGGGTTGTCACACCAAATAGTTCACCCAACCAGCCCCACTGGTAAACCGCAACAACGGCACCGAGTGTTGCTGTCACGGTAAGCAAGAATCCAGCTGCTGCAAGAACTGGAATCAAAATTGATCTAAACACCAGCATCAACAAGAAAAGCGATAGCAAAATAACTGTTCCAAGGTATAGCGGCAGAACATCGGCGATCTTGTCAGAGATATCAATGTTGGTTGCGGTTATACCGGTGACTCCAACTTCAGCCCCATAGGCGGTCAAGAACGAACCAGAAACTTCTCTGATGTCGTAAATTAACTGCTCGGTTTCAACAGAGGATGGACCGCCGGTTGGAACAACCTGGAAGATAAAGGTTTTTCGATCATCGGCAATAGCCGCTGGAACAGCGGCCTTGACGTTATCAAGTGCCATCAAAGCGGTAGCTACCTCGGACTGGAACTCGAGAGTGTCATCTTCTGCAACAGCACTGTCGGTAGACAGAACAGTTGTGACCTGTCCGTTGAAGCCTGGGCCAAAGCCCTCGCTGATGATTGTGTAGGCCTTGTAAGCGGTTGAGTCGGTAGGCTCTGATCCACCATCAGGAAGACCTAGACGCATATCCGTTAGCGGTATTGCCATGATTCCCATGACAATTACTGTTCCAAATACTGCCAACCATGGCTGACGGGTTGCCCAAACCGGCTTGATGGCCGCCTTAGCTTCCGACTTCTTCTTAGCTTCAGTCTTCTTTTTTGCCTTCGAAACTTCAGACTTTTCTTTCTTTGACAAGATACGGTCGCCAATTAGAGAAAGCGCAGCTGGAGTCACGGTCAATGCGATGGCAACTGCAATCACAATTGCAATTGCACCCATCGATCCCATAAGACCCACAAAACCAATGCCGGTTAGGTTTAGGGCGACCAGGGCGATGACAACTGTGAGTCCTGCGAACAGCACGGCATTGCCGCTGGTGCCGTTTGCCAAACCGATAGATTCTTTCAGCTTCATTCCACCGCGAAGCTGTCTGCGGTGACGATTAACAATAAACAGCGAGTAGTCGATACCCACGGCAAGACCGAGCATTACACCAAGTACAGGAGTCGTTGAAGTCATCTCAATTTCAGAGGCCAGAGCCAAAACGGTGGTAGCGGAAATGGCAACGCCAACAACCGCCGAGAAGATCGGAATTGCCATACCGATAAAGGTTCCAAGCAAAACGAACAAAACAACTGCGGCAGCAATCAAACCAACGATTTCACCAACACCAAGGATTTCTCCGAAGGACTGGGTTAGCTCCTGGGAGAACTCAACCTGGATGCCGTTTAGGTCTGCTTCGCGAAGTGATTCAACAACTGAATCACGGGTACCTTCTTCAAGCTCGGTTCCGCGCTTATCAAATCTGATTGTCGACAAAGCAGTGTTCTCAGCGCTTGATACCACCGTGTAGTTCTTGGTTGCAGCTAGAAGCTTCTCGCCTATTGCAAGATCAATCTTGGCCTGAGCAATTTCGTCGATGCCGGTTACAAGTTCACTACGAGCGTCTGCAATTTCAATTTTGCCTGCTTCTAGTTCTTCCTTGGAGGTAAGAGCAGTTTCAGTTTGTCTTTCAACCTCAGCAAGTCCGCCTTCAATCTGAGCTTTGCTGCCCAGTAGTTCTGCTTGAGCTGAGACTGGAAGTCCTGCATCCTGCATTTGCTTTAGGCCCGCGTTGACCTGGGCAAGTTTTGATTCAAGGTCCTTTTTTGTGGCGGCGAGTGTCTTTAGACCCTCGGCAATTTGGCTTTCGCCATCGGCAATCTCTGCTTCAGCATCAGCAAGTTCTAGTTGTCCGTCAGCAATTTTCTTCTCGGCGTCAATTAGCTCTTGCTTTCCGTCAACTATGTCTTTTTCGCCATCGAGGATTTCAGCCTGAACAGTAAACGGATTTACCGCTTCTGATACCTCAGGTAGGGTTTCAACTTCTTCTAAAGCTGCAGTAATGGCGGCGCGGTCAGCGTCGGTGAATGAACCAGACTCTTTGAAAAACACCACCTGACCTGAACCACGACTGGCATCAGGAAAAGTTGTTTGTAGTTTGTCGACTACGTTCTGGGAAGGAACACCTGAGATCGACATCGAGGTAGTCAGCTTGCCACCGAGGGTAAGTGCAAGGCTTGCAGTAATCACCAGAAGTACAATCCAGGCAACAATTACTTTCCAAGCATTGCGCGCAGAAAAAAGACCTAATTTGTAGAGCAGGGTTGCCAAAGGAAATTCCGTTTCGGTAGCTGGTGCCTAGAGGGGCAAATTAGCTATTGGCCCTCGTCAATTTTAACTCAAGGAAAGACAGTTGAGCTCAATCGCCCACAGTTCCCAGCAACTTCAAAGGCTAGCC
>CAZKQH010000098.1:0-2230 GCA_964554845.1 uncultured Rhodoluna sp.
AAAATCTGTCAGCATCTGTAAGGGTGAAATTGGAATGATTGTCTCGCGCTCTTTTTTGGAGGCTGACAAGGCATTTAAACTTCGCGAGTGGCTTGCATCAAATTCAAGGATTCGAGAAATTCTCGATTTTCGATCCGCGGAAGTTTTCAAAGGTGTAGGGATAAATACCGCAATAATTAATTTAACTAAATCTAAAAGTGTGAAGAGTACATTCTTCAAGAAATGGCGCGAGGTCAGCTTGCCGGTTGGTTATCGAGCTTCAACTTTGCGAAAGGAAAACCTGCTTGAGACTATAAATGTTTCTTCTGACAAGTTAGACGGCACCATCTGGAATTTTGGTGATAAGAAAGTTGAAGAAATTTTGACAAAGCTGGACTCGATGGGAGTGCCTTTATCTTCAGTTTCTAAGGTAGGGAAGGGAATGGAGACCGGCTCCAATAAGGCTTTTGAGATAGAGCAGGAGCTCTATGATTTGATGAAACCGAAGTTCTCAAAAATGGTTTTCCCTCGAATGTCCAACAGTGGAATTAAGCCCTATCAGCTCCAGCCAGCGAAGAAGTATTTGCTCTACCCTGAGAGTGTAAAAAGCTTTGATGAATTGCCTGAAGAGTTTAGAAAACATTTGAGTGTCAGCAGGACAGAGTTAGAAGATCGCGCTGCTTTTAAACGCGGCAATTGCGAATGGTGGAGGTACACGTGGCCTTTGCACAAGGAGCTATTCCATTTGCCGAAGATAGTGAGTCCCTATATGGCTACAACAAGCACCTTTGCAGTTGATTCTGATAACTTGGCAATGTACTTGACAGACACAACCGTTATTTATCTTACTAATCCGGACATTCCGATTTATGCTCTGTGTGCTCTTCTCAATAGCGATATCCTTGATTTTCGATTCCATTACCTAACGAAACTTAAGGGCGGTGGTGTCAAGGAATTCTTTGCCAAGCAGGTTGAGAAGCAACCGATCCCTTTCAATGCTTCAAATATTGAATTGACTCTGCAGCTTAATGAATTGGGTATAGCAATGAGTCTTGCCCAAGATGAATTCTCATCTACCCAAATTCAGAAAGAGAGAGGATTATTGAATACAGAAATTGCTCAATTAACTGCTCAAATCAACGACTGCGTTGCTAGACTTTTTGATATTACATCAGTTGAGCTCGCATTCATTTATGAAACGAAAGCATCATGGACTTAGATGTTATGCACTTTCTTGACCTGATGAGATTTTCGCTCTCGAAGTCACATATCGTTTCAGAGCACGGATTGTATAAAAGACCCGTGCATCTAAGTCATCCATCTTTTCTTCGTCAACTTCACGCTTATCCAGTTCAAGGATAATTGGCTCACCGATCCCCGGTTGTAGACCATTTGGCCAGTAAGCCTCGGCAATACCAAGCAACTCTTGTGTATCAGGATGATAAATTTCCACATTCAGTTCAGGCATTGAGACGCCGTACTCACCAAGCTCGAGCAACATTTTGTTGATTTCAGAATTTCGCTCTGCGGTGTCTTCATCTTCGACCGGCGTTAACTTAATCAATGCGAGTTCATCGGCGCTTCCGGCCAATAGTGAATCGAGGAATCCATTTGCTGCGTTGGCTAGGAGCTCGCGGCGTGCAGAGAGAAACTCTCGGTAGTTCTCAATCTTCCAAAGTTTCTTGTCTAGAGGTATCCATTGAGAGGCTAGTGCGTCCTCGCCTGCTTCCTTGATCACTTGTTTGAAATAGTCCTCAGGCTCGCGCTTGGTGATTATCAAGTTGCTCTCTTGCGTTAAGAAGCAGAAGTTAGCCACAGCATTGATCTCAGTGCGCTTATAGCCCGCATCTCGAAGAACCTTCTTTGGAAAAATGTGATGCACTTGCAAGGAGGAGAGACTTCCGAGAAGGCTCTTTTGAAGCTCGACACCGGTGAGTAAATCTTTTCCTGAACCCACGCGAGTGAGTAAATAAAGGAGTGGATAAAAACGAGAGCCCATCGTATTGACTTTGAAGTCGTCGGCAGAAATTTTGAGTGAACCTCCGCGGGTTCGCTCTACTTCTTGGATGACACCGTCGAGTCCTGCCTTACGCAAAATTTCATAGTCTTGCGCGAGCATCGATTCAGTTGAGCCAGCGAATCTTCCCCATAGACCAACATGTATGTACCAATAGAGGGCCTTGTCTGCATCTGCCTTTGTGGGGAATTTGCCCCCATGTTGATGGAGATAAAGCGCCAGTACGGGGAGCGC
>CAZKQH010000098.1:2240-2733 GCA_964554845.1 uncultured Rhodoluna sp.
AAGACGACTAGCGATTAGATTCAGGATGGCATTTATGTACTTGGTAGATTGCTCTAAGGCTTTTTCAAAGTCATTGATGTGTACGTCATCAAGATGAAGAAACTGTGAGCGACCAGTGGCAACCGCGTTTACGTTACGAAGTAGCCAATCGAGAGTGAAGTGGTAGCCATTATCTTCCCATGTGACCAGGTCATCGCGCATCTTGTTTCGATGCTCAGGTGCTTTTGCTGAGATTTTTGCTAGGGCTAGATCTCCCTTGCTTAGCTTTGTTCCACCAGAATTGACTCGATTGAAAATATCAACAACCACATCTGTAGTTTTGTCTTTACCGACTATCTTCTCTAAGTGAAATTCTCGCTTTAGGATATTAGAAAGTTCTGATAAACGCTTGAGGTATTCTGAAAATTTATCCTTGTATTCAGGGACACTAAACTCATCGATGAATGGCTTTAGACCTTCTTCCTGGAAGAGTCTTGTCACGTCAATCCAAGTG
>CAZKQH010000098.1:2743-3101 GCA_964554845.1 uncultured Rhodoluna sp.
GATCACCCTTCATTTTTGCGGGGGAGTAGATCTCAAAAGTTTCATCTTCAACGCTGAATCTCAATCCAAGGAAGGTGTTTGGATCCCCTTCGAAGAATTTAGGTGGTCGGCCTCTTACGACACCGTAGAGTGTGGTGAGTCTTTGTTGACCATCTAGAAGAAGAGTTCTGTTTCCAACCGCAATGTCGGTTCCTCGTACATCTTCAGGCGTGGTTTCCGTCTCCCAAACAAGCAAGCCACCGACGGGATATCCGAGGTAGAGCGAGCGCAGCAGGCCACGCACTTGATCTCGGTTCCAAACGTAACCGCGTTGGAATTCAGGAAGAAGCATTGATCCTGAATCTATTTGACTAAGTAG
>CAZKQH010000099.1:0-2946 GCA_964554845.1 uncultured Rhodoluna sp.
TGATGCGGTGAACAGCACCGCTCCACCAAGGAGCAAAAGACCTATCGGTCCAACGTAATCTAAACCGGAATACCAGTCGGTCCAGGCGTTGGCGATTACAAATATCAGCCCAAACACTCCCATGGCAATCAGCGCCCAAGCGATTCCCTTAGTCATCGCTGGATCGGTCTTTTGAAGATCTGCCTTGGTTCTAGCTGCAACGCTTCCGCAGGCGGGGCAGTTCAGTTCATTTTTGGGCACGGCCTCGCCGCAGTTTTTGCAATTCATGATTGGTAGTTTATTGGCTCGATTCAGCTTCGTAAGCTTGATTGGTTTGTGGCATAGATTTATAAAGTGCCCACCCCAAAGACTAAAAATGGCTTCGAGCCTAGAACTTGCGAGAGATGCGGCTTGAAGTTTGAATGGCGCAAGAAGTGGGCCAAGGAATGGGAGTCGGTAAAGTACTGCTCTAAAAAGTGCAAGGGCAAATGAAGACCAGGCTGATTTTCATCCCCTTCGATCACCTGAACAAAGACTACGGTGCTCTAAAAAGCGCCAATCCGAAAACAGATTCAATAGCAATCGTCGAGTCCAAACGGATGACCACTGGCAGACCCTGGAACAAACAGCGCTTGTTCTTTCTGATTTCCTCAGCCAGACATTTCGCTCAAGAACTAGAGGCAGCCGGATTCGAGGTTCACTACAAGAAAGCTGCCGATACCCCAACAGGTCTCAAGGCAATCATCAAGGCAACCGGTATCAAACAGCTGGTTTGTGCCGAGCCATCCAGCTTTGTTCAATATCGTCAGCTCAAGGAACTCGGTGCTGAGTTTATTGAGAATGACTTTTTTCTCACGTCAAGATTTCTATTTAATGCATGGGCTGAAACTCAGAAGAGCTTCGTTATGGAAAATTTCTATCGCAAGCAAAGACTTCGCTTAGGGATTTTGGTAAAAGATGGAAAACCTGAAGGAGGCGCTTGGAACTTTGACGAGGACAACAGACTTCCACCACCGAAGAACTACAGCTGGGATAAGTACCCAGAAGCAACCCCAGACAAAATAGATAAAGAGGTAGCTAAAGAGCTCAGCATGGAGCCTTCGGTCTATTGGGAAACCACAAGGGCTGGAGCCTTAAAGCGATTGAAGTTATTTGTTGATAAGCACCTTGAAGAATTTGGTCCCTACGAAGACGCTGTCACTACCGAGAGTTGGACCCTTCATCACTCTGTGATCAGCCCATATATCAACAATGGATTGTTGCACCCAAGTGAGGTTATTGCCGCAGTTATCGCAAAGTACAAAAAAGGCGGAGTCCCTCTGAACTCCGTTGAGGGCTTTGTCCGCCAGATCATCGGCTGGCGCGAATACGTCAACGGAATGTATTGGTTTCTAGGTGAGGACTACAAACACAAAAACGCGCTAAATGCCAAGCGCAAGCTCTTGCCACTTTTTGTTGAGCCCTCAAAGACCAAGATGAACTGTGTGGCTAAAGAGGTCGAAGCAATCCACAACCGCGGCTGGACCCACCACATTCCGCGCCTGATGATCTTAAGCAACCTGGCGCTTATCACGGGAACCAATCCTCAGGAGTTTTTGGACTGGATGAGAGAGCAGTTTGTTGATGCTTCGGAGTGGGTAATGGTTCCAAACGTTATTGGAATGGGAGTTCATGCTGATGGCGGTCAGATGATGACAAAGCCATACGCTGCAGGCGGTGCTTACATTTCTCGAATGACAGATTACTGCAAGGGCTGTAGCTATAACCCAAAGGAAAGGACGGGAGATAACGCCTGTCCATTCACGACTTTGTATTGGGATTTTTTGGATAGAAACTCCGCTGCCTTTGCAAAAAACCATCGCATGTTCCAGCAAAACAATGGACTTAAAAGACTTGTCGATTTGCCGGAGGTAAGAAAGCGAGCACAGCAAGTGCTCAAGGGCCTAGATAAAGGAGAAATCTAAGTAAACTCGCAGTTTCGTTAGCGCAAGTTAGATAGCCACACCCAATAGATTTGAACTCATGTGGGTTTTGCTGCTTGTCTCGGTTGCAGGATTTTTAGCGCAACTTGTTGACGGCGCCATGGGAATGGCCTTTGGCATTACCTCCACCACCCTTCTTATATTCCTTGCATACAACCCAGCCGCGGCATCAGCGATCGTCCATCTAGTTGAAATTGCCACTTCTTCTATCTCGGGCGCATCACATATCCGGTTTGGAAACGTTGACTGGCACGCGCTGGTAAAAGTTGCGGTTCCAGGTGCTGTAGGTGCCTTCATCGGTGCAGTGCTACTTTCTAACGTAGATCTTTCTGCGGCTAGACCTTGGACTGCCAGCATCCTGTTTGTTTTGGGAGCATTGGTTTTGTACCGCTTCACCAGGCCAATCATTCTGGGTAAAAAACGCAGAGCGAGAGCAAGATGGCTTGCCCCTCTTGGATTGGTTGGCGGATTTATCGATTCCACCGGAGGCGGTGGTTGGGGACCGGTTGTTACTACTTCTTTGACCGCATCCAACGCCCTTGAACCACGCAAGGCAATCGGAACAACAAATACAGCCGAATTCGTTATTGCCATAGCCGCGAGCATCGGCTTCATAATCGGAATCGGTGCCGAGCAGATTCCTTGGGACGCCGTTCTAGCACTTGGAATCGGTGGGGCGCTAGCCGCTCCAATTGCAGCGTGGCTTGTAAGTAAGGCGCCTCAGCGCCTGCTTGGAATTCTGGTTGGGAACTTGATCATTGCACTGAATGTCCGGCAGCTAGGAATATCTTTTGAGCTGCCCCAGGAAGTTACCATTGCCGCCTTTGCGGCCGTGGCAGCTTTGTTCATTGGAACGCTGATTTATGGCATCAAATTGTTGAAGACCGACCGTCTTCCAAAATCCGACTAGCTAAGAGCTTGCGCCAAATCTGCGATTAGATCCTTAGGGTTTTCAATTCCAACCGACAGACGAACAATCTCTGGG
>CAZKQH010000100.1:0-2931 GCA_964554845.1 uncultured Rhodoluna sp.
TCGTCCGACTTGATAGTCAAAAGCTCCTGAAGGGTGTGTGCAGCACCGTAGGCCTGAAGAGCCCAAACTTCCATCTCACCAAAGCGCTGTCCACCGAACTGAGCTTTTCCACCAAGTGGCTGCTGAGTAATCATGGAGTAAGGACCAGTTGAACGAGCGTGAATCTTGTCATCCACCAAGTGGTGAAGTTTCAAAATGTACATGTATCCAACTGAAACTGGAGCTGGGAAGGGCTCGCCGCTTCTTCCATCAAACAACTTGGCCTTACCGGTGCGATCAACTAGCTTCTGACCGTCGCGGTTCGGAAGTGTTGACTCCAAAAGACCAATGATCTCGTCCTTAGAAGCTCCGTCGAAGATCGGGGTAGCAACCTTGGTGCCAGGCTTTCCTTCGCGCATTTCTGCAACGATGGCGTCCGCCCACTTAGCAACTCCCTCAACCTTCCAACCCTGCTTGGCAATCCAACCAAGGTGAGTTTCAAGAACCTGACCGAAGTTCATTCGACCAGGGATTCCAAGTGGGTTCAAGATCACATCAACTGGTGTTCCATCTTCCATAAACGGCATGTCTTCAACGGGGAGAATCTTGGAGATAACACCCTTGTTTCCGTGGCGACCAGCAAGCTTGTCACC
Organism: uncultured Rhodoluna sp.; assembly: GCA_964554845.1. Taxonomy (GTDB): domain Bacteria; phylum Actinomycetota; class Actinomycetes; order Actinomycetales; family Microbacteriaceae; genus Rhodoluna. Next base: position 633 of record CAZKQH010000100.1, read on the forward strand.
TTCGGTGATCTTTCTGCGCTGTGCGATGTGAACAACAACGCGCTGGTTGATACCAGCACCTAGCTCTTCATCTCCGGCCTCAACGTCAAATACCTTGACGCCAATAACAGTTCCGCCCTCACCGTGAGGCACCTTCAAGGAAGTGTCGCGAACTTCGCGACTCTTCTCGTTGAAGATTGCTCTTAGCAGTCGCTCTTCGGCTGAAAGCTCGGTTTCACCCTTAGGGGTTACCTTTCCAACCAAGATATCTCCTGGGCGAACTTCAGCACCGATGCGGATAATTCCGTTCTCATCGAGCTGAGCTAGAGCTTCCATTGAAACGTTTGGAAGATCAGCTGTGATCTCTTCTTTTCCAAGCTTGGTATCACGCGCATCGACTTCGTACTCTTCGATGTGGATTGAGGACAGGGTATCTTCCTTGACCAGGTTCTGGCTCAGGATGATGGCGTCCTCGAAGTTGTGGCCTTCCCAAGGCATGAATGCAACTAGCAGATTCTTACCCAAAGCTAGTTCGCCTTGGTCGGTGGATGGACCGTCGGCTAGAACTTCGCCAGCTTCAATCTTCTGACCGATAGAAACCAGCGGCTGCTGGTTGATAGCGGTTCCCTGGTTTGAACGGTCGAACTTGCGAAGCTTGTATTCCTTCTTGCGACCGTTCTCCTGCTTGATAACAATCACATCGGCTGCGACTTCTTCGATGACACCAGCGGTCTCAGCGATAACAAGTGCTCCGGAGTCAAAGGCTGCAGTTCTTTCCATTCCGGTACCAACAAGTGGTGCCTCGGAGCGAACTAGTGGAACAGCCTGACGCTGCATGTTCGCACCCATAAGCGCACGAGATGAGTCGTCATGCTCAAGGAATGGAATCAACGAAGTTGATACTGAAGCTAGCTGACGAGGAGATACGTCAACAAAGTCAACGTCTTCCTTATCGAACTCAACAACGTCTCCGCGGAAGCGAGCAAATACCTTCTTGTTTGCAAAGGTCTTGTCAGCGTTCAAAGGAGTGTCGGCTCCAGCAATGGCCTTGCCATCTTCTGCTGCTGCGTCTAGGTATTCGATCTTTCCCGAAACTTTTCCGTTAGTTACCTTTAGGTATGGAGTCTCGATGAAACCGAATGGGTTGATGCGAGCGTAAGCAGTTAGCGATCCAATCAGACCAATGTTCGGTCCTTCTGGAGTTTCAACCGGACACATTCTTCCGTAGTGGGAAGGGTGAACGTCACGAACCTCCATCTGGGCACGCTCACGTGCGATACCACCCGGACCAAGCGCGGACAAACGACGCTTGTGGGCAAGACCTGCAAGTGGGTTGTTCTGATCCATGAACTGTGACAGCTGAGAAGCTCCGAAGAACTCCTTGATTGCAGAAACTACCGGTCTCAAGTTGATCAGGGTCTGAGGAGTAATTGCCTCGATGTCCTGGGTCGACATGCGCTCACGAACCACGCGCTCCATACGAGATAGTCCAATACGAACCTGGTTCTGGATTAGCTCGCCTACTGAGCGAATACGACGGTTAGAGAAATCGTCGATGTCGTCGGCAGAAACAGCAATCTTGACGGACTTGCCATTCATCTTTACTGGGAACTCCATGCGGGCGTTCGACAGTGATGACTGGTTGGCAATTGACTGGTCAAACAATAGAAGGTACTTCAGTGTTCCAACTACGTCTGAGCGAGTAAGGGTGTTTACCTCAAGTGGCTCATCGATACCTAGCTTGCGGTTTAGCTTGTGTCGCCCTACCTTGGCTAGGTTGTAGCGCTTTGACTCAAAGTAGGTTGAGTTAAGCCAAGCAGCAGCAACTTCGCTACCTGCAGCCTCGCTTCTAACCTTGCGGTATAGCTCACGAAGAGCATCTTCCTTGGTCAGAATTGGGCTGGCAAAAACCTTTGACTCGTCGTAGGCCAAAGTGTTTGCAATTAGGTCAACGTCAAACTTCCAAGTTGGCGCTGCTGCATTAACGGCCTTTTCGATGTCAGAAAATTCTGCAATGATCTCTTCTTTTGAGAAACCAAGTGCCTTCAGGAAGATTGTCGCCGAGACCTTAGTCTTGCGATCAACTTGCACCTGAACAATTGGCTGGCCAAATCTTGCAATTGGCTTACGGTCATCGCGAACCCACTCGGTCAAAAACTCCAAGTACGATCCGCGGGAAGGAATGATCTGAGCTTTGTTGTTTCTAACATCCAAGTTTCCTGTGGTGTTAGTTGAAACAGAGAAGTACACACCAGGAGAACGAACCAGCTGGGACACAACTACTCGCTCAGTTCCGTTGATGATGAAGGTACCCTTTTCA
>CAZKQH010000101.1:0-2887 GCA_964554845.1 uncultured Rhodoluna sp.
CTCGCCGGAGGCAAGGCCGTTGAGGTTTTTGCAGGCAGCGATCAAAACTACATGGTCACCGTCGAGCAGTTAGAAAAAGCTCGGACACCAAAGACTAAAGCGATGCTGCTTTGCTCACCTTCTAACCCAACTGGCTCGGTTTACTCGAAAGAACAGATCAAAGCCATCGGTGAGTGGGCACTGGCTAACCAGATTTGGATTGTCTCGGACGAGATCTACCAGAACGTGATCTATGACGGCAAAAAGGCTTATTCAATCACCGAGGTGGTTCCTGAAATGAAGGATCTAACCATCTTGGTCAACGGCGTTGCGAAGAGCTACGCCATGACCGGTTGGAGACTTGGCTGGATGGTAGGACCGGTTGATGCCATGAAGGCTGCAGCAAATCTCCAGTCGCACCTTTCATCGAATGTGAACAACATCGCTCAGCGAGCAGCGATTGCTGCTTTGACCGGTCCGCAAGACGAGGTCAAGGCAATGGTCGAGGCATTTGATCGCCGACGGCACTTGGCTGTTGCCGAACTTGCAAAAATCCACGGTTGGCTTGCTCCAATGCCCGAAGGTGCTTTCTATGTTTACTCGGACGTTCGAGCTCTTCTTGGCAAGAGCTGGGGCGGCAAGCAAATCAATACTTCCCTTGAGCTATGCGATTACATCCTGGACGCTGCCGAAGTAGCACTGGTTCCTGGAGAGGCCTTTGGTCCCTCGGGCTACGTTCGTATGAGCTACGCCCTAGGCGATGCACAAATCACTGAAGGCATCCAGCGTCTGCAGAAGCTTTTCAACTAAACGCTGAAGCCAATCAGGTTTGGCTCGGGAACCAAGTTGATTCCAAACTTCGCTGCCACTCGTTCTTGAATGTATCGTGCGAGCTCGGCAATCTGCTCGCCGGTTGCTCCGCCCTTATTCACAATCGCCAGTGCGTGCTTGGAAGAAATTGCGGCGTTTGAGCCGGCCAAACTAAAGCCTTTGCCGATGCCAGCTTGTTCGATAAGCCAGGCAGCAGATAGCTTCACGGTTAGTCCATCGTCTTCTTGGGTTTCCCATTTCGGTGCATCGGAAGAAATGGTTCTTGCGAAGCTGTCGCTAACAATCGGGTTAGTAAAGAAACTTCCACAGCTGACTGAGTTTGGATCCTGGGAATCCAAAACCATTCCCTTGGCTGCACGAAGCTTTAGGACTGAATCTCTAACGTCTTTGAGACTTACGTGCTTGCCCATTTCCGAATTCAGTGCGCCTGCTATTTGACCTGAGTAAAGCGGACGGGAGAGTCCTTCTAGGTCAATCAGCTCTAGCTCAATCCAGGTGATGATTCCACTTCTGCCACGCTTGATTGCACTATCGCGATAGCCAAACTTCAAATCTTTAGGTTCCAGAATTACAAGTTCTCCGGATTCATAATCTAGGAATTCTGCCCTCAAAAACACATCACTAAATTCTTGGCCGTAGGCTCCGATGTTCTGCACCGGTGCTGCCCCACACGTTCCAGGAATACCGCTCATACCTTCAATGCCAGCAAGGCCTGCTGCAACACTTTCGGCAACCAGCTGATCCCAATCAACACCGGCTTGGATTTTCCAAACTTGTTTGCCATCCAATTTGGTCTTTTCAATGCCGCTAGTTTTGATTTGAATTACGTGAAGGTTAGAAACATCTTCGGCAAAGACCAGGTTTGTTCCGCCGCCTAGTGCGATCCAGTCGTCGCCGGTGGACCAAATCTCTTGGGCCTTTGCAATTAGCTCATCGCGGGTTGAACAAACCGTGATGCTTGCCGGCACTCCACCAACGCGCATTGAAGTTAGTTCTCTGAGCGGCTGAATCAAATCTTCACCCTTACTTGGGCCTTACCTAAAACAGTTAGCTCAGCACAAACTGCCGTTAGGTCAATGCGTGCAGTCTTTGTATCTTCATCGATTTCGATGACCTTGGCAGACACCTCAACCGTTGCTCCGGTATTGGCATCTACTAAAACGGGCTTGGTAAATCTGACCTGATAATCAAGTATCTTGCCGGAGTCGCCAACAAAATCCACCACGGTTTGAACAGCCAATCCCATGGTCAGCATGCCGTGGGCTAAAACCCCCGGAAGGCCAACGGCTTGCGCAACATCATCGCGGTAGTGAATTGGGTTGAAATCTCCTGAAGCTCCGGCGTAGCGCACCAATGAGTCACGGGTTATCTTGAAGCTTCTTAGCGGAAGATCTTGGCCAACGGTTAGGTTCACGCTTCACCCCTAACAACAAGTGTTGAGAGGGCTGTGCAGACCAGGAAGTTGCCTGCATCAAAGATTTGGGTTTCGAAGGTGACCATTGAGTTTCCAGTCAGAGTTTTTACGCTTGCTACCTTCAGCTCACTTGTTAGCTCGTCGCCTGCAACTATTGGCCTGACGTGAACAAACCTCTGGTCGCCGTGCACCACACGGGAAAAATCGATGGCTGCTTCTTTATCTGCCAACACCGTGACTAGCGAGCGCTCTTGAATCACGACAGCAAATGTTGGTGGGGCAATTAGGTCTTTATAGCCAAGGGCTTTGGCTGCATCTAGTTCATGGTTGGCTGGGTCTTTTGAGAAGACAGCCTTGGCGAACTCACGAATTTTTTCGCGACCGACAAGGTAGGAGTCTGTCCGAGGATAGATTTTGCCCTCGATTTGTGGATTGACCATTGTTTAACTGTAGAGCCGAGTTGGCGCTTTAGAGGTAAGGGGTTTGGGCAATGGCTGAACTGGTAGCGGAGGCGGGACTCGAACCCGCGACCCCACGATTATGAGTCGTGTGCTCTAACCACCTGAGCTACCCCGCCGGGGACTTATTACGTGTGGCACTTAAATAAGTCGAGCCCCGAGACAGGATTGAACTGTCGACCCCTTCCTTACCATGGAAGTGCTC
>CAZKQH010000102.1:0-2882 GCA_964554845.1 uncultured Rhodoluna sp.
AAACCTTAGGACTCCGATCTCGGAGTCTAGTTCTGGCAGGGAAACCATCAAATACAAGAATGCGTCCTGAACTACCTCATCCACCTGGGATGGGTTTCTAAGGAACCTTCTGGCGTGACGCTCTAGGTGAGGTCTAAAGCGAAGGTAAATAGAGGAGAAGTCCTGAGCTGTCCATTCGGCTAGCTTTACTGGCTTGCCGGAGCGCTCTTTGAGCTCTAGATCTCCGAAGTCTTCATCTGACTGCTCATCGAGCAGGGCCTCTAGAGGGTCCTCGGTGAAAAGCTGGCTAGCTTCTAGCTCGGAAAGAGCTTCAGGCGCAGAAGATAAAGCTGCCTTGGCAGCTTCTTCCTTGCCTTTTTTGCTAAATGCCATGCTTCACCTATATCTAGTTTGCCAGATACTTCTTATAACGCCATAGGGACCATATTTGTTATGGTCTTTAGGCCCGAAAGGCAGCCCGAAGGGCTAACCGCTTGGGTGAGCTAGCATCTTGCCATGGCCATGTTTGCTAAAGCTCCAAAGAGCTTCGAACCATCCGATATCCCAGCGCCGGAAGTAATTGACCCAACAAGCGTTCCCTCTCTTCGCTGGGGCATCCTTGGGGCAGGAGACATTGCGGAGGTCTTTGCCGAAACCGTTGCTGCCAACACCAACCAGCAAGTTGTTGCCGTGGCTTCAAAAACCCCCGGCAAAGGCGAGGCCTTTGCCGCTCGCTTCGGCATTCCACGCTCCTACACCAGCTACCAAGAGTTAGTTCAAGACCCAGATGTCGAGGCTGTTTACATCGCCACCTTGCCCAACACCCATAAGGCAGACGCGCTTTTGGCAATTGCCGCCTCTAAGCATGTGCTGATTGAAAAACCTTCGGCGCTATTGGCAGCCGATGCCGAGGAAATCTATGCGGCAGCCAGGGCTGCCAAGGTTTTTGCTATGGAGGCGATGTGGTCGAGGTATTTGCCGCAAGCCAGCATTATTCGGCAGCTAGTTTCTAGCGGTGCTATCGGGGACATAGAACTTTTGCAGGCAGATTTCGGTCAGGACAATCGAACCATTGAAAGATTATGGATACTGGGGCAATCCAGCATCATGCAGGACATGGGAATCTATCCGATCTCATTTGCCCAAATGCTGCTTGGTGACCCGATCAAAATCACCGCCACCGGAACACTCCACAACGGCTATTCAGAATCCTTTGCTTCTGCAGTTCTGGAATATGCATCGGGAGCTAGAGCAGTTATAAACGTTTCTGGAAAAGCTCACATGCCAACGGAAGCTTCAATTTCGGGAACTCTTGGAGTTGTTCTGGTTGATGGGCCTTTCTTTATCCCTTCGGCTCTAGAGCTAAGGCCTGCTCTATACAACTCACAGGGACCTAAGTGGAAAGACGAAAGTTCTATTCAAGGTCACGCAGGTCTTTGCTATCAGGTCACAGCTTTTGCAAATTATGTATCTCAAGGTCTTTTGGAATCTCCCCTTCACACTCACCAAGACACTGTTTCGGTTATCAAGATCGGCGAAGAGATTAGACGTCAGGTTGGGGTAAGGATTCCCTAGTGGATATTTGCTCTTCGCTATTTGCTACAAAACGTGAAGAGCTAAGAAATGCGAAGTGCAAGAACGTACTGACCGCCGCCAGATTTAATCTCGGTCGACAGATCTAGCTCGGGAGCTAATCGCTTTAGTCGATCCAACAACCACTCCGAAGCCTCTTCGGCTTCTTTTTCTCCTGGAGCCCGGGCAATGATTTCCCTGCCGCCTTTTTTGCGAAGGCGCTCCACGGTTTCAAAGATCGGTGATGGGTCAACTACGAATACATCTTTGGACCAGGGAACAACCGGAGAGATCTTGCCCTTCTGGGTGTTGCATTGCCTGTGCGCTAGACGCTCAATGGCAACCGCTCCCTTTTTGACCCTGGTTGCAGCAAAGCTGTCTGTGCTGGGCCCTAGGTCTGAGTTCACAGAGGCATCTGGGTCAACCGGCTTGTCACACAGCCAACAGATCCAGTTGTCTTGCTCACCGACGGTGGTTAGATCGCTCATGACTAAAGGGTACGGGATGTAAGCAGTCTGGCTTAGGCCAGAAATAACATTCCGCTTCGCTCAACAACCGCATATTTCTTTAGCGGTCTTGATGCCGGGCCTGCAACCCTGGCACCGGTTTCAGTTGAAAACTCTGAGTCGTGACAGGTGCAGATGATTGCAGCTGCTGTAGCGCTGGATACTTCGCAACCAGCGTGTGTGCAGATTGCTGAATAAGCGGCAAAGTTTCCCCTGGTGGGCTGAACAATCATCAGCACCCCTGCCGATGATGAAACCTTTAGTCCCCCGCCAACTGGCACCTTCGAGCTTTCGACTAGTTGACTTGCCGAAGGCGAAGGCGCTGCTGTGGCACCAAGGGTTGCAATCAAGAATCCATTTGTGATTTTTAGGCTTACTTTTTCAAGACCTGCGGTAGCAGGACCAGAAACCCTGGCTCCAGTTGTGGCATTGAAGATGCTGTTATCGCCCGGGCAGGTAATTCTTCCGCCACGAACGTTGGCTGCTGTGAGCTTGGTGTCATCACTTGGGCAAGAGGCAATAAATCCTGAAAACTTCTTGGCAGATCGCCTAAAGACTAAAACCCTAGAAGAAGCAACTGAGAACAACTTTGCTGTTCCGTTTTTGATCTGAGTGATTCGTCCCAGGTTCACCTCGCTGCCAAAAGCTGGTGGGCCAGCGAAGATTACTCCCGCGAGCGCCAACGCTCCGGCAAGTAGCGATCTTCTTTGAATGGCCATGCCTAAAGCCTATATCGGCCAAACCTATCGCTTCGGACTAAACCAGATACTCTCTCTAGTCGTCGTCCTCGTCCTCATCTTCGTCCTCGTCATACTGAACCTGAGC
>CAZKQH010000103.1:0-2798 GCA_964554845.1 uncultured Rhodoluna sp.
TGGTGGCGTGCGCTGCCAGAAGTTCATCCGAGGGCAGAATCAAATCGTTCTTGGATACGTCGGTCCTGAAGGTTTCCAGCTAATCGACGGCAAGGGTAAAGCAATTGGCGTGGAGTATGAACTTCAAAAACGCGACGCTTCTGGAGATCCTGCCCCAGCAATTAGTTTTGTCGGAAGAACCTAAGCGTCGATTCTTTCCCGCTCTAGCGAATCCGCTGAGTCAATGATGAAATCTCGTCTAGGGCCGACTTCATTTCCCATTAGAAGTTCAAACATCTTCTCGGCAGCTTCTGCGTCTTTCACAGTGACTCGTCTAAGCGCTCTCTTGGAGCGGTCCATAGTAGTTTCCGCTAGCTGCTCGGCGTCCATCTCCCCAAGACCCTTATAGCGTTGAATTGGCTCCTGGTAGCTCTTCTTGGCGGTTTTGAGTTTTGCTAAAAGCTTTTCTAGCTCAGCCTGCGAGTAAGTGTAAATGTGTTCATTGGATTTTGATCCTGCGTTTATTACTGTCACACGGTGTAGCGGTGGCACCGCTGCAAAAACTCGCCCTGCTTCAACCAAGGGACGCATGTAGCGGAAGAACAGTGTCAAAAGCAAAGTACGGATGTGAGCGCCATCAACATCCGCATCGCTCATTAGGATCACTTTTCCATATCTTGCAGCATCTAGTTCAAAACTGCGACCAGAGCCTGCGCCAAGAACCTGAATAATCGAAGCGCACTCGGTGTTGGAAAGCATGTCAGCTACCGAAGCTTTCTGAACGTTTAGAATCTTTCCACGGATTGGCAAAAGCGCCTGGTATTCACTGTTTCGAGCCAACTTTGCTGTTCCTAGAGCCGAGTCACCCTCAACGATGAACAATTCAGAAACTTCAGTTTCTGATGTTCTACAATCAACAAGCTTGCTTGGTAACGAAGAGCTCTCCAGAGCGTTCTTGCGGCGCTGTGTTTCTTTATGAGTTCGGGCTGATACTCGAGCCTTTGTTTCGGCCACAATCTTCTCGAGAACTAAGGCTGATTGAGTCTTATCATCGCGCTTACTGGATTTGAATCTCTCGTTCAAGCGCTTAGCAACAATTGCAGAAACTATATTTTTGACAGCCGGCGTTCCAAGGATCTCCTTGGTCTGACCTTCAAATTGCGGCTCAGCTAAGCGGACAGCAACTACCGCTGTAAGACCTGCAAGAATGTCCTCTTTTTCGACTTTGTCGCTTCCGAGTTTGAGTTTTCTTGCGTTTGCATCTATTTCGGCACGGATTGCCTTAACTGCACCCTGTTCAAATCCAGAAACATGAGTTCCACCCTTAGGCGTTGCAATCACGTTCACGAAGGAACGGAAGTTTGTTTCGTATCCAGTTCCCCACCGCAGGGCAATGTCCACCTCACAATTTCTTGTGACTTCGGTCGATACCATGTTGCCTTTTTTGTCTAGCACCGGCACCGTCTCAGTGAACTCCGCATCTCCGCGCAGACGCCACACCGAAGTCAGTGCTGTATCAGGGGCTAAATAGTTCACGAATTCTGAAATACCGCCATCAAATTTGAACTCCTGCTTGATTCCCTTAGCTGTGCGCTTATCGCTCAAACTGATTACGAGTCCAGGTACTAGAAATGCGGTTTGACGAGCTCTGTCTTCAACTTCCTTTAGATCAAAGGCAGTTTCCTTTACAAAGATTTGTGGGTCTGGCCAGTAGCGAACTCTAGTTCCAGTTTTTGTCTTGGCTACCTTGCCGGAAATCTGGAGTTCGCTTTTCTTCACGAACGGTTTGAAGGGATTGGTCGGAGAAATGCCCTTCTTGTCATCAAAGACCCCAGGCTCACCGCGCCTGAAAGACATTGAATATGTCTGCCCGTTTCGATCTACTTCGACATCTAGCCGCTCTGAAAGAGCATTGACTACAGATGCACCTACCCCGTGGAGTCCACCAGAAGCTGCATAGGAACCCGAACCAAATTTTCCACCTGCGTGAAGTTTGGTGAAAACCACCTCAACACCCGAAAGTCCTGTTTTGGGTTCGATGTCAACCGGGACACCTCGACCGTTATCCTCAACCGTCACGCTGCCGTCTTTTTGCAGCTCAATAAGTACCTTCTTGCCGTGTCCAGCCAGAGCCTCATCGACGCTGTTGTCGATTATTTCCCATAGGCAATGCATCAGACCGCGTCCATCGGTCGAGCCAATATACATTCCTGGGCGTTTGCGAACCGCCTCTAGACCTTCTAGGACCGAGAGGTGCCTTGCTGAGTAGTCTTCGCTTGCCACTTGAGAATCTTAAGCTTGCAGGCGGGTGGGCCTTGAAACCAACACCCATGAGAAGGAAAATACTTCGCTTTTAGCGAAAAGAGGCTCTAAATGGACTAAAAACTCCGATGTGTGTGTTGAGATTAGTTCAGAAGGGATACACACATGCAACCAGTTGAAGCAACAGCACCGAACCTAGGCTCCACCCTTAACGCAGCGGATCGCTGCGACGTTTGCGGTGCTCAGGCCTACATAAGGGTCTCTCTCGCAACCGGAGAACTGTTGTTTTGTGCCCACCACGGCAAGGCCAACAAAGAAAAGCTTGAGCCAATCGCAAAAGGCTGGCTTGACGAAACCGACAAGCTTCTAGCGCGTTAGTCGCTGCTTAAGTTCAGCTCTAGCCATAGCGGCGTATTCATCGGCAATTTTTGCCTCTACACTGACCTGTTGATACTTGAAGCCACATTTTTTCGCCACAATCGCTAAAAACTGATCCGCCAAATGTGGATTCATTGGCAGTAGCGGGCCATTCAATCTTGCAGCCATCAAATTTACAT
>CAZKQH010000104.1:0-2717 GCA_964554845.1 uncultured Rhodoluna sp.
ACCAGATGCTCCCTTACCAATTGGCCTAGGTTCAGCTCCGGGGTAGGCACTTAGCAAGAAGGCCACTTGGTCAAATCCGTTGGAGCTAAGTTCTCCGAGTCTGGTAATTGATACATCCAGGCTTGCTCCAGCCATAGCCAGAGCTGATAGCTCTGCTGTGACTGCCGCTGACAGGTCAGCGGCAGCTTTAGTCCTAATCGAGCTAATTTGCTCCGCAAAATCGTGGGCTTGTTTACCCAATAGCTGTTCTTCAACAGTTAGCGAAGCTATTGCCTCATCGGAGGAATCAAGATCCAGCAATCGAGATCCTGCGGTTTCCAAATAAGCGATCACTTCATCTAGCGTGGGGCCATACTTTCGCATCGCAGACGATAATTCTGCGCGACGAGACTGGATTTTCTCCAGCTCCGATGCTCCGTCGTTATCCAGACCCGCGATGTAGCTCGATATGCTAGCCGCGGTTTCATTTAGAGAAAAACCGATTTCCTTTAGCTGGGCAGCTAGTTTTTCAAGTTCTGGGTCATGATGGCTTACCTGCTCGAGGGCACGCCTAGCCTTACCTATTGACGTCAAAGCGTCCGAAGTATCATCAAATGAATCACTGCTTAGCTCTTCATGAGCGGCCGAAGCTGCGATACGAAGCTCTTCGAGGTGAGTTAGCTTTTCAGCCAGCTCAGAAAGCTCAAGATCTTCGCCTGGTTTTGGATCGAGCTTGGTTAGCTCCTCTACTGCTGTTCTAATCTCATCGGCCTCTCGAGCCCGGGATGATGATTCGGTAGTTAGCACTTGCAGCCTATTGGCAGTCATCTTCCAAGCTGAATAGATTTCTGCATACTTTTCCATTAGCGCAGCAAGTGAAGCGCCGGCAAATTGATCTAAAGCTTCGCGCTGAGCGGAAGCAGATTTGAGTCTAATTTGATCGGACTGGCCGTGAACAACTACCAGGTGCTCTCCAATTTCGGAAAGAACACCAACCGGGACAGATCTTCCAGAAACAGTTGCCTTAGATCTGCCTTCAGATGAGATTGATCTGGAAACTAAAAGTTCTCCGTCTTCGATTTCAATACCTGATGCTGTGATTCGATCCAGGGCATCTTTGGGAAGCAGCCATCGACCCTCCACAAAAGCTTGTTCTTGACCTTTTCGAACTGCACTGGCATCAGATCTGGAACCAAGCAGTAATCCCAGTGCATTCAAAACCATTGTTTTTCCAGCACCGGTTTCACCGGTTAGAACTGTAAGTCCTGGCCCAAGATCGAGTTGGGCTTCACGGATCACGCCAAGATCACGAATTTGGATTTGTTCTATCAAAAGCTAAACCTTTTTTGAATCCGGTCCGCGCCAGCCTTCGACGGGCAGGGAGAACTTACGGACCAATCGATCAGTGAAGGGACCTTGACTCAACCTCGCTAGACGAACTGGTTTATCGGATTTTCGAACTTCCACGCGTGCACCGACTGGAAGCTCGGTACTTCTGCGGCCGTCGCACCACAGCACTCCTGCGCCAGCCGAACGCTGAAGCACTTCAACAGCAACCAGCGAGTTTGGGCTAATGACAAGTGGTCTTGCAAACAGAGCATGAGCGCTAAGTGGAACCATCAATAGTGCATCAACCGACGGCCAGACTACTGGCCCACCTCCCGAGAAAGCGTAAGCGGTTGATCCGGTTGGAGTCGAGACTACAATTCCATCGCAGCCGAAGCTCGAAAGCGGCCTTCCATCAACTTCAACAACTACTTCCAGCATGCGTTCTCTAGCACTTTTTTCAACAGTGGCTTCATTCAGAGCCCAGGTTCGGTATACCTCTTTGCCATCAAGCTTGACAGCAACATCTAAAGTCATTCGCTCTTTAACCAAATAGTCTTTGGCAACAACCCTTTCCATGGTTGAGCTAATTTGGTTTTTCTCACTCTCAGCCAAAAAGCCAACGTGCCCTAGGTTGATTCCAAGCAATGGGGTCTGGGATACCCGAACGAGCTCTGCAGCTTTGAGAATTGTTCCATCGCCCCCAAGTACAACGGCCAGTTCTAGATCGGCTTCTTGGACATCTTTACCCAGTTCAAGAATTGACCCCGCAGATAAGTTGCTTATGCTCATTGAGTGCGCGAGGGTTTCAGCACGTTCCTGCTGATCCATAACGGGAGTGATTCCGGCTTTTAATAGCGCTTCGGCGCATTCCAATGTTGCCGAAAGGGCTTCTTTGCGAGCGGTATGGGAAACCAGCAGAACGTGTCTCTGATTCGTCATTTACTCTCCCTGGCCAGTTGCTCAATTCTCTCAGTCCATTTTGACCGATTTGGCGCTTCTGAAGTACTAATCCAAACCAGGTATTCAATGTTCCCGTGAGTTCCAGTCAATTCTGACCGTTCTAATCCAAGCAGTCCAAGGCCTAGTTCGTGGCAACAATCCACAACCTGCTTGATTGCGGACGCTCGCAGTCTGTGATCTGAGACAACACCGGAGGCGCTCAAGGACTGCTTTCCAACCTCAAATTGAGGCTTTATAAGAAGTACGAAATCCGCCTTTGGGGCCAGTGCCGCAAGAGCCGGAAGAACTAGGGTCAACGAGATAAAAGATAAATCGGCCACCACTAGGTCGATTTCCAGATTCTTGTCATCGGTTAACTCACGAAGTTCCCCCAGTGTGACCTCGCGGGCATTGATGCCTTCGAAGGATTGAACTCTTGGGTTATTGATTAGTTCTGGAGCAAACTGTTC
>CAZKQH010000105.1:0-401 GCA_964554845.1 uncultured Rhodoluna sp.
TCTTTACTCGAACAATTGAGAGCACGGGACCAAAGATCTCCTCGGTGTATACCTTGGAAGTCGTTGGCACCTTGTCAATCAAGGTAGGTCCTAGCCAGTAGCCGCCAGGGGCGCCGTCGGCAACGACCTTGCGGCCATCAACAACAACACTTGCACCATCTTTTTCAGCAATCTCAATGTAGGAAGCAACTTTGTCGCGGTGGACCTTGGTCACCAGCGGTCCCATGTCGCACGATCTTCTTCCGTCGCCAACTTTGATCTGTGCCATCCGGGAGCTGATTTTTTCAATCAGCGCATCTGCTACTGGCTCAACGGCAACAACAACGGAAATCGCCATGCAGCGCTCACCGGCTGAACCAAAGCCTGCATTCACAGCCGAGTCAGCAACTAGGTCAAGGTCG
>CAZKQH010000105.1:415-2710 GCA_964554845.1 uncultured Rhodoluna sp.
CCCAGTGCCTGGACGCGCTTTCCGTGCTTGGCGGATGTTTCGTAAATGTATTGTGCAATTGGCGTTGATCCAACAAAGGAAATCGAGGCAACATCAGGGTGGGTAAGCAAGCCATCAACGGCTTCTTTGTCACCGTTCAGAACGTTGAAGACTCCATCTGGCAGTCCCGCCTCTTTCCAGAGCTTGGCCAGCCACAGGGCAGCCGATGGGTCTTTCTCTGATGGCTTTAGTACAACTGTGTTGCCGGCAGCGATAGCCACCGGGAAAAACCACATCGGGACCATGGCTGGGAAATTGAACGGGCTGATGATTCCAACAACACCAAGTGGCTGCTTCAGCGAGTAAACATCGACATTGGTTGATGCGTTCTCGGAATACTCTCCTTTTAGCATCTGCGGCATACCGCAGGCAAACTCAACTACCTCTTGGCCGCGGGTTATTTCACCCATCGCATCAGAAATTACTTTGCCGTGCTCCGAGGTAATGATCTCGGCAAGCTCGCCTTTTTTAGCTTCCAACAACTCGCGGAATTTAAACATGATCTGTATCCGCTTGGTAAGGGACTGATCTCTCCATGCCGGAAAGGCAGCTGCAGCTGCAGCAATGGTCTGATTGATCTCTGCCTGGTTAGCAAAACCAACGGTTGCAGAAACTTCGCCTAGGGCTGGGTCATACACATCGCCAGATCGACCGGATTTGCTTTCAACAGCTTCGCCGTTGATCCAAAGTGGGATGGTCTTCATTGATTCACCGTTTCCTGGCAGAAATTCAAGCCCAAGTGCGAGCTTTCGTAAAAGTTTAGTAGCTAGAGCTTTAGCTCTTTACAATCCTCAAAGTTAGCGGGTACTTATAGAACTCACCCTGGGAAGTCTTGAAGGCTGCGATGATTCTAAAAACAAGCCAGATAATCGGCGGTACCCAAAGTAGCAACCAACCAATGATTGAAATTGCCAAAACCACAATTGCCAACAACATCGTTATTCCAAAATTCAGTGACTCACGAACGTGGTGAGAGATGAACGGGCCCTTGCCGTTGAACACCAGGTAGCCAATAAGAGGCGCAAAAAACTCGAAGGGGATTGCAAGTAGGTGAGAGGCAATAGCCCAAGCCTTCTCGGTCTGTGGCGACATCGGTTCGTTTGAGGCGTAAGGGTTTGGTGTGCTCATGTCTTAACTCTAGCCCTGGCCCAGTGTTACTTTTTGCCGATGGACTTTTTTACCAGTGCCGTGATGGCCTTGGAGTTGGCTGGAGTGAGCTTTGTTAGGGCAAAGGAAGTTGCCCACATCGAACCATCGTCTAGCTTCGCGTTGGCGTCAAAGCCCAGTGTGCTGTAGCGGGTGCCCCACTTATCTGCGCTTTGGAAAAAGCAGATTAGCTTTCCATCTTTGTAGTAGGCCGGCATCGAATACCAAGTCTTCGAGTCAATGCCTGGATCAACATCTTTGATCAGTTTGTGAAGCGCCTTGGCAATTGCGCGGTTTTCTGGCTTCATCAATTTCCACTTAGCTTCAACCTCAGCTTCGCCTTTTAGTCCAAGAGCTTGAGCCTTGAGCTCTTGGTTGCGCTCCTTGATGGCTTGCTTTTCAGCAGCCGACATTCCAGAACCAGGGGCTGATTTAGTTGATTTTTTTGCAGTGGTTTTGGTGGGCATTTGAGTCCTTAATTTTTTGATCAATTCCAGCACCAAGTATAAAAGTTCGCTGGATATAAACCGAATAAGCGTTGAATTTTGCATTCAAGACCCTCCTCCAAGCCTTGCTAGATGCTTGCGCCTAGGGTTAGCAATAAGGCTAAAAACAAGGAGGCACCACTTGGCCAAGAAAAAAACTCTCACACCGAACCAAAGAATTGATGGTCTGCGTAAGTACAACGTCGTAGCAGGCTTTTTGCATCTGGCTCAGGCAGTAGGACTGGGATATGTTCTAACTTTGCTTGATAACCAGATTCTTTTCCCAACCACAATCGACTACCCAACTGGCCCTCCGGGAGTTCCAGTTCCACCAGAGCGCGTTGAGTTATTCGATGTCAACATCGGTGCGGGTGTTGTTGGATTCTTGCTGCTGTCGGCATTTTTCCACTTCCTGATTTCATCTCCTCAGTTCTTCCCTCGCTACAAAGCCGGACTAAAACTTAACCACAACTACTTCCGCTGGGTTGAGTATTCACTTTCCTCATCAGTGATGATTTGGTTGATCGCTCAGCTAACTGGAGTATCGGATTTCGCAGCTTTGGTTGGAATTTTCTCAGTCAACGCATCGATGATCTTCTTCGGTGCATTGCAGGAGAAATATGAG
>CAZKQH010000106.1:0-2694 GCA_964554845.1 uncultured Rhodoluna sp.
ATGAATTTTCGCCAACCCCGGTTAGCTCTTTCACAATCCTCATCGGTGATGTTCAAATATGGGGCAAGAATCACAAGGTATGGAATGGCAGCCAGAGCTGCCACCATTCCGTGGGGGCCGGCATTCATAATTGAGATTCCAGCCAAGAAATAAAGCAGGAAAGCAAAGCGAACAGTGTTTCGAGCTCCGATTGCGGTAGCTACCGATTTGATTCCCGCTTCGCGGTCAGCCCTGACATCCTGCACCGCACCAAAGGCATGGCTTGCCATACCCCAGCCCAAAAACGCCAAAATCATAGAGAACAACTTGAATTCAAAGATGTCGACATTTGATAGCGCCAAAGCAAACAACATCGGTCCGATGAAGTGCATGGCAGAGGTAAAGGAGTCCAAGAATGGGATCTCTTTGAAGCGAAGCTTAGGAACGCTATAGGCCAGAACAGCAAACAAGGTGACAAGTAGCCAGAAATCAGCGGTGTCCGAGCCAATCCAGAGCAGATAAATCACAAATCCAAGGGATAAACCCATGGAGGAGATGATGGTGAGCTTATGAAGCTTTGGATCCAAAAGCGCACCTTCGATACCGCCCTTTCGCGGGTTTCGAAGGTCACTCTCATAGTCAAAGACATCGTTGATGCCATACATCAAGAAGTTGTAGGGGACGAGAAAGAAGATAGTTCCGATAATCAGCGGAAGATCAATTCTTTGGTTCACAAACCAGTAGGCAGCAAAGAATGGAAATGCGGTGTTCACCCAAGAGATAGGTCTGGAAGATAAGACCAGCGCGGTTAGAGCTTTCAACTACTTACCCTTCCTGGACTTAGATTGCCTTGAGCCTAGCCACCACCAAGTTAGTGGAACTAGCACTGCAGCCACCAGCGTATAGGCGAAATCCTCTATTGGTGCAAAGCCAATAAAGGCACCAGATAAAGTCTCTGGATTGTAGGCAACTATTCCGCTTCCAACAATGAAGTTGTCAAAGACTGCGGTCATGATCAAAAGTGCGATCACGGTCCAGCAGAGTTCTTTCCACCGAACTAGATAGCGGAAGAAAATCAATAGCGCTGCAACTGGAAGTAGAAATAAAAGATTTAGCTCGGCGTAAGTCATTTTCTGTTCAGCACCTTAGATATCCAGGTGAGGGCAATCAGGGTGCTGTAGCAAAGCAGAATCAAGAAAAATACTTCTTCGATTGGGAACTCAGGAAATAGCTGGATGCCAGTCAGCAGAGTGTTGTTGCCCCTAAAGAAAATGCCTAGGGAAATACCTGCGATGTCCCAAATTACAAAAACTACGAAGGCTGGAACCATGGACCAGAAGGCACGCTTGGGATCCACCGTGAAGGCAAGCTTGTGAGTTCGATCTAGCAGGTAAAGGCCAACCAGCGACAAAATAAGGATGAGCAGGTAGCTTCCGTACATAATTCGAGAATAGCCGTTTTGTAAAATTCTTCAGCCAGAATTGAGACATGAACGATCCTTTTGGTCACCACAGCGGTCAATACGTCAACAATTTCTCTGAGGCAGAAAACAAGCAGTTTTCTATTGCCTTTGATGAGATAACTCAGGGCTTCAAAGTGGCTATGGAGCAGGGGTTAGATGTCAGCGACGAGAGCGTCCAGGCACTAGTTAGAAGACACTACGAGTTCTGTCTCAAGTTCTGGGAACCAAACAAAGAAAGCTACAAATCTCTTGCAATGAGCTACATAATCCCATCGCCATATCAAGAAACTTACGAGGCTGTGGCCAAAGGATTAGGAAAGTACCACTACGACGCCATCATTTACTTCGCTGACGAGAATCTTTAGATTCTTTGAACTACTTGAGTCCCTTCCAACCACCGGTTGGAACTGGCTTGAGTTCCTCGGCAATTGGACCAGTTGATTTGTCATCAACTAGGTATTTGTAGACAAGCTCTGCACCGATAAGACACATCGGCAAACCAATTCCAGGAATGGTGTTGTGTCCTGCGTAGAAGAGGTTCTTTACCTTCTTGCTGCGGTTTTTTGGTCTAAAGAAGGCACTCTGGCGTAGGGTGTGTGCCATACCGAGCGCGGTACCGTTCCAAGCGTTCAACTGGGTTACGAAATCTCTTGGTCCCATCGACTTTCGAACTACGATTCGTTCCTTTAGATCCGGTATCTCGCACCAATCGGCAATTTGATCGATGATGCGATCAACGTCTTTTTCAAACTGTGGGTCGCCTTCGCCGCCAATGGTCGGATCAGCTGCGATTGGAACAAGGACAAATAGGTTCTCATAGCCCTCTGGTGCAACCGATGGGTCCGTGATACTCGGCGCACATATGTACAAAGAAGCAGGATTTGGAATCTTGCGCTTGCCGTCAGCTTTGTGGAAGACCTCGGCAAAGTTCTTGCTCCAGTTTTCGGTATACAAAAGCGTGTGGTGATTTAGCTGCGGGACTCTTCCTTTTACGCCTAGATACAACAGCATCGCCGAAGGACCAGGTACCTTGTTGGCCCAGAACTTCTCAGGGAAGGTTTGGTGCTTAGGCTCAAGCAACTTTGTTTCGACGTGGTGCATATCGGCTGTACCAACAACAACGTCGGCTTCGATGAACACTTCGCCAACGGTGACACCGGTTGCAATTCCCTTATCGTTTACCTCGATCTTGGAAACCGGGGAGTTGGTCTTGATTACAACACCGTGCTGCTTCGCAATGCGCTCGATAGCTT
>CAZKQH010000107.1:0-2633 GCA_964554845.1 uncultured Rhodoluna sp.
TCGTGAATCAAAATCACGTCGTATTTTGTTGCAAGTGTGCGAAGACCTTCTAGGTAGCCAGGTTCTGGAAGCACGATTCCAATGTTTGTCATTGCTGGCTCAATTAGCGCTGCTGCTATTTCGCCTGATGCGAAAGCTTCTTCGGCTGCGTCTAAGTCATTGAATGGAACCACCCAGGTGGTTTCTTTCGGATCTACCGGAGCTCCAATGTTGTTGACTCGGCTTACGGTGTTTCCTTGCTCGTCTAGGTTCGCAAAAGTCTCATCAACAGTTCCGTGGTAGCAGTAGTCATGAATGAGTATCTTTTTGCGACCGGTGATGTGCCTGGCGTAGCGAATAATGTGGCGGTTGGCATCTGTTGCGGTCAAAGTGAATTGCCACTTTTCAACACCGAATCTATCGGCCAGAGTTTGGGCGGCAATTGCCGCATCCTCGGTAGGAAGCATCAATGTGATGCCTTTTTCTAGTTGGTTCTTGATTGCGTTGATTGACGCATCGGGGGAGTGCCCAACCATGGCACCGGTATCACCTAAGCAAAAATCAACATAGTCGTTGCCATCAACGTCAGAAAAGTGAGCACCCTTGGCGCTTTTTACATAGACCGGATATGGACCCGGCCACTTGGCCATCCAAGACATCGGGACACCGTTCATCATCGGTCCCGCGGCTTTATCATGGAGTTTTTTTGACTCGGGGTTTTGTTTGATGAAAAGGCTGACCTCTTCGTCAAACAGCTTTTTTAGGCGCGCGGAATCGGAAAAGGACGTCATGGTTTTTAGAATCCTCGTTTAGAGGGCTGCTATTCCAGCCTCTACAACATCAAGCGCCTCAATCAGTAGCTCGTCGGTGATTGCAAGAGGTGGCAGGAAGCGAATCACGTTTCCGTAGGTACCGGCTGACAGAATCACAACACCGTTAGTGTGGGCGTGCTTAGAAACTAGCTCTACCGCCTTGGCGTTTGGATTCATCGTACCAGGCTCGACAAATTCGATTGCCTGCATTGCTCCGCGTCCGCGAACATCTCCCATAACTGGGTACTTGGCCTTCATGGCCTCAAGTCGAGGACGAAGAATTCTTTCAATTCGCTCGGCCTGCTCTAGTACTCCGCCAGCTTCAAGCTGAGATAGCACTGCAACAGCTGCAGCTGCAGCAACTGGGTTACCTCCGTAGGTTCCACCTAGTCCACCCGGGTGGGAGGCATCCATAATCTCGGCGCGACCGGTCACTGCCGAAATTGGCATACCTCCGGCAATTCCCTTAGCGATGATCACGAGATCAGGCTCAAAGCCTTCTTCCCATTCACTGGCAAACCATTTTCCGGTTCTTGCGATACCGGACTGAACTTCGTCGGCCACCATCACGATGCCGTTTTTCTTCGCCCACTCAGCAATAGTTCTTAGGAACCCAGGGGCTGGAACGATGAATCCACCTTCACCCTGAACTGGCTCGATGACTACCGCTGCAAGGGACTCTGCTCCAACGCGCTTTTCCATGTAAGTGATTGCGCGGCGCGCAGCTTCTTCACCAGTCATGCCCTCTGGGTCACGGAATGGGTATGACATTGGAACATGTGTCACGGCTGGGGCAAATGGACCAAAGCCGGTGTTGTAAGGATGGGCTTTGAAGTTCATGGCCATGGTCAAGTTGGTTCGTCCGTGATAGGCGTGGTCAAACACGGCAATTTCGCCGCGACCGGTGTGCTTGCGGGCAATCTTGACTGCATTTTCAACAGCTTCGGCACCTGAATTGAACAAAGCTGATCGCTTCTCGAAGTTGCCAGGTGTGTGGCGGTTCAGGATTTCACAAACCTGCACATAAGGCACGTATGGGGTGACAGTAAAGAGGGTATGAGTTAGCTTCTGAACCTGCTCAATAACGGCATCAACTAGTTGCTGGTTGGTATGACCGATGGTCACAACTCCAATACCGCTTCCAAGATCGATGAGCTGGTTGCCGTCAACGTCAACCAAAATGGCGCCGTGGGCGCGGTCGATGTAAACCGGCAACAGGGTGCCAACACCGTGGCTCACTTCCTGAAGCTTCTTCTTATGAAGCTCTTCAGACTTAGGTCCTGGAATGGCAGTGACTAGTTTGCGCTCTTGGGCGATTTCTGCAGTAATCATGCTTAGATTCTACGCCTGTCTATTTGGAGGCTCCAGCATGCCAATATGGGTAAATGCGTCGCGTCATAATCCTCGGATCCACCGGATCTATTGGCACCCAGGCCATCGAGGTAATCGATAAAAATCCTGACAAGTTTCAGGTAGTGGGTCTTGCCGCCGGCTCAAACGCGCAAGCCCTTGAGGCACAGCGCAAGCATTTTTCATTACCTGAGGCAAAAGCGGTCCTAGGATCGGCTGCGGCAACTTTATTGGTTTCAGAAACTGTAGCCGATGTGGTTATTAACGGGATCACTGGCTCAATTGGCCTAGCCCCAACCCTTGCAGCCCTAAAGACAGGCAAGACGCTTGCGCTCGCAAATAAAGAGTCTCTGATAGTTGGCGGGGAACTTGTCACCAGCCTTGCAAGCCCTGGTCAAATCGTTCCTGTTGATTCCGAGCACTCTGCAATAGCTCAGTGTCTTCGTTCAGGTTCCAGCAGCGAGGTTCGGAAGCTAATCCTCACTGCTTCGG
>CAZKQH010000108.1:0-2560 GCA_964554845.1 uncultured Rhodoluna sp.
ATGGTACTGCAAGGGTGACCTTGTGGGAGAGTAGGACACCGCCGGACTTAATTTAAAGGAGATAGCCACCAATTAATTGGTGGCTATCTTCATTTAAGGAAGAATTAGATCATGACCGATGACGATAAACGACGCTCTCGTCCGCAGCGTCCAGCCGGAAGGTCCCCAAGGGATGCGCCCGCAGGTCGTGGTCAAAGACAAGATCAAGGTGAGCGGCCAATCTGGCAGCAGCGAGTTCAGATGCAGCGAGATCCAGATCGTGAAAAATCCCCAATCATTCCTGAATCAATCACCCCAAACGATGTAGACATGATCGTCCGGGTTCAGCTAAAGACCTTAACGGCTGAAAACGCTGAAATGGTTGCCAGACACCTAGCGATGGTGTCACTTTTGATTGACCAAGACCCAGAGCTTGCTCACAAGCACGCGCTGTCGGCAGCTCGACGAGCTGGCCGAATTGCGGTGGTTCGAGAAACTGTTGGTGTCACCGCTTATACCGTCGGGGATTACCCACTGGCTCTTCGTGAATTGCTTGCCCACCGCCGAATTTCCGGCTCAAATGATCAGCTTCCGCTGATTGTCGATTCCGAACGGGGTATGAACCGACCGGATAGGGCCCTAAAAATGGCAAGAGAGGTCGACCGAAAAACATTGTCCCCTGCGGTTCGGGTAAACCTTGCTATTGCTACTAGCGGTGCAAGGCTGGATCTTGGGGAAAACGAACTTGCCTTATCAGAGCTTGAAATTCCCGAACTGAACCCTGCGAAAGTCTTTGATTACTCTCCGCCGCTATTTCGTGCCTACGCCAATACCCTTGAGATTCTTGGAAGAGCAGAAGACGCCAAGAAGTGGTCCGATTTAGCTCAGCGTGCCGAAATTGCTTTGGCTGGTAAACCGGAGGATGTTTTGGAAGTGGTTGAAGAAATCGAAATACCAAAGTTTGCCGATCGTCCAAAATTCGATCCAACAGACAAACCAAGGCCATCCTTTGAAAGAAAACCTTTCGAAAACCGTGGAACTGGCAAATCAAACCGTGGCTCTGAAGGTCCTGGAAAAGCTGGCAGGAGCGCGCCGCGTGGCCGCTAAGATTTTCGATCAGTTTGAAACTCTGCTACTGGATCTTGACGGAGTTATTTACGAAGGTAAAAACGCGGTTGTAGAAGCAGTTGAATCGATTACTGCCATTAGTTCAAATGGGATCAAGGTTGGGTACATCACCAACAACTCTTCACGAAAGCCTGAAACCATTGCTGATCAACTGCGTGGTTTTGGTATCGAGCTATCCAATGACGATGTGATCTCCTCCGCACAAGCCGGAGTCGAGCTACTTGCCACCATGATCCCCAAGGGCTCAAAAGTTTTAGTGGTTGGAGGAGAAGGACTTCGCTATGAAGTCCAAGCAGCAGGGTTTGAAATTGTTGCACTAAGCGATGACAAGCCGGCCGCCGTCATTCAAGGTTTTGCGCCTGAGGTTGGTTGGAACGATTTGGCTGAGGCCAGCTACGCAATTCAGGCTGGTGCGAAGTGGGTCGCGACAAATCAGGACTGGACCATTCCGCGCGAGAAGGGGCTAGCCCCAGGCAATGGAACATTAGTTTCCGCCGTCCACACCGCAGTTGGCCAACTGCCAGTTGTAGCAGGAAAACCCGAGCGGGCAATCTTTGAAACCGCGATTCGCAAATTTGAAGCAAAGAGTGCGGTCTACGTTGGAGATCGACTCGATACTGATGTCGCAGGTGCCAATAAAGCAGGTATTGGTTCAGCGCTTGTTATGACCGGAGTCACAACCCGCAAAGAGCTCTTGGCTGCCAAGCCCGACTCTAGGCCTAGTTTTATTCTCGAAACCCTGAAGGATCTAAGAAGTGATTATAGATCCCCTTCTAAGACCAAGCGTGGCTACAAACTTGGGGATGTTGAAGTTGAGCTGTTGGGAGAAAAACTAGTGGTTAGCTTTGGTGACCCCAAGTCCACCGATGCGCTTAAGGCGGCCTGCTTGACTATATGGAACTGCGGAACACCGATTCATCTGCTCGATGTTGAAAGCGGCCTTTACGAATAAGCTGTAATTTGGAAAAGAGGAAAGTATGTCAGAACTACTAGATGATATCTCGGGCGAAATTGCTAAGACTCGCGAATTGCCCCTTGATCAGCAAAGCGCTGCGTTCGAGGTAATTCGGCAGAAGCTAGAGGCCATGATTGCTGACTCAAGGCCACAAGACTCTGAGTAATCTACGAATCGATTTATTGCTTGTTGAGCGTGGCCTGGCAAGATCTCGCGGTCATGCCGCTGATCTGGTTAAGGCCAAGCGCGTGCTTATCGGAACAAAAGAAATCACCAAACCCAGTTCGTCCGTTGCTATGGATTGTGAAATCACAATCATTCCAGCCGATGAGTACGTCTCACGCGCAGGACTCAAGCTCAAGGGTGCACTCGATGCTTTTGGGGCTCTAGAGGTAGTAGGTAAAACCTGCCTTGATGTAGGAGCTTCGACGGGCGGATTTACCGATGTGCTACTTCGTCACGGTGCCGCCAAGGTTGTTGCAATCGATGTTGGCCACG
>CAZKQH010000109.1:0-2486 GCA_964554845.1 uncultured Rhodoluna sp.
CCCGGCACCTAGTCACTCAAGAGGGTTTGCCAATCACTTCCTTTCGATTAGCTTCCTCTAAGCGTCGCTTCGATAGAACAAAGAAGATCTGGGTAGACGGGGAAACCAACTGGTTCACCATCAACTCATTCAGGCAGTTAGCAATAAACAGCGCATCCTCCATCTCCAAGGGAGATCGCATTGTGGTTTCCGGACGGCTAAAGGTCCGCGATTGGGATAACGGAGAGCGAAGCGGCACTTCTGTTGAGATCGAAGCCGATTGCCTGGGCCACGATCTTGTTTGGGGTACTTCAGAGTTTTCTCGAAGTGTCTTAGTCCGCGAAGACCCGGAGGATGACGAGCCTGAGGAAAACGAGCTGGATTCTGAAGGCGCACTTGTTGGAGCAAAAAGTCGATAACTAAGACTCGGCTGGGCATCTTCCCCCTAAGCGCCTAGTCGTAAGAGACCCTCTCTGCTCAATGTGTATATGAGACGAGGCCTTCTAAGAAGGACCAATCATTGTCGGATAAACTTATCCACAGCACGCTTGAGCAGAGAGGGTGTCATTTTTTTGACACCGACGAATGAGGAAACCCAATGGCCGAGTTTATTTATCAAATGATTAAAGCCCGCAAGGCACATGGCGACAAGGTCATCCTCGATGACGTGACACTGGCGTTTCTTCCGGGGGCCAAAATTGGCGTGGTTGGTCCAAACGGTTCTGGTAAATCTTCAGTGCTCAAGATTATGGCTGGGCTTGATTCTCCATCAAATGGCGAGGCTCGACTGAGCGAAGGTTTCACAGTCGGTATCTTGATGCAGGAGCCAAAGCTAAATGAGGAAAAAACTGTTCTTGGAAACGTTGAGGAGGCAGTCCATCAAACCAAGGCCAAGCTTGATCGATTCAATGAAATCTCCGCGGAGCTTGCCAACCCGGATGCTGACTACGACACCCTATTAGAAGAAATGGGTGTTCTTCAGGAACAAATTGACCATCTAGATGCGTGGGATTTAGATTCACAACTCGAACAAGCCATGGATGCACTGCGCTGCCCTCCAGGTGATACTTCGGTAGCTAATCTTTCTGGAGGAGAAAAGCGTCGAGTTGCACTTTGTAAATTGCTTCTCGAAAAACCAGACCTATTACTTCTCGATGAGCCAACTAACCACTTGGACGCAGAGAGTGTGCTTTGGCTTGAGCAGCACTTGGCTAAGTATCCAGGTGCGGTGCTAGCTGTAACGCACGATAGGTACTTCCTAGACAACGTTGCGCAGTGGATCCTCGAGCTCGATCGAGGCAGGGCTTACCCATACGAGGGTAACTACTCGACTTACCTTGAGAAAAAACAGGAACGTTTAGAAGTCGCTGGCAAAAAAGATGCCAAGCTGGCTAAGCGCCTCTCCGATGAACTCGAATGGGTCAGATCTTCCTCAAAGGCTAGACAAACCAAATCTAAGGCTCGTCTGGCAAGGTATGAAGAGATGGCTTCTGAAGCTGACAAGACTAGAAAATTAGATTTTGAAGAGATTCAAATTCCACCTGGCCCAAGGCTTGGAAACATTGTTTTGGAAGCTAAATCACTGGTCAAGAAATTTGGTGACCGTACCCTCATTTCCGATCTTTCCTTCACGCTGCCTAGAAATGGAATTGTTGGAGTTATCGGACCCAACGGTGTTGGTAAGTCAACTTTGTTCAAGATGATCATGGGAGAAGAAAAACTTGACGGCGGGGAACTGAAAATTGGTGAGACCGTAAAGATCTCCTACGTTGATCAATCCCGTTCTGGTATCGATCCTGACAAGAGCCTCTGGGAGGTAGTTTCCGGAGGACTTGATTACATCCAGGTTGGTCAGGTAGAAATGCCATCTCGAGCGTATGTTGCAGCATTTGGTTTTAAGGGACCAGATCAGCAAAAGCCTGCTGGAGTTCTTTCCGGAGGCGAGAGAAACCGTTTGAACCTTGCGCTGACATTGAAGCAGGGAGGAAACCTCCTACTTCTTGATGAGCCAACTAACGATCTCGATGTTGAAACTCTTGGTTCATTAGAGAATGCTCTTTTGGAGTTTCCAGGCTGCGCTGTGGTGATCACACACGATCGTTGGTTCTTAGACCGCGTGGCAACTCATATCTTGGCTTACGAAGGAACCGATGCTGATCCAGATAACTGGTACTGGTTCGAGGGAAACTTTGATTCCTATGAGGCAAACAAGATTGAGCGTCTAGGTCCGGAGGCTGCCAAGCCTCATCGTTCTACCTACCGAAGACTGACAAGAGACTAGCAACCGGTCCATCTGGAACTCGGACCATACCTTCTTGGGCAACGGTTGCAAGAAGAACCCCTTCTCGACTGAAGATTTTTCCAAGGGCCAGTCCGCGACTGTTTTGAGCAGCGGGGGATTCTTGAACATAGAGCATCCAGTCATCAACTTTGGCAGGGGCATGGAACCACATCGCATGATCCAAACTCGCAGTCTTTAGTCCTGGTTTAGCCCAGGAGATTTTGTG
>CAZKQH010000110.1:0-2481 GCA_964554845.1 uncultured Rhodoluna sp.
GTTTTTCCGGTTTCCTCAATTTCACTTGCCAGTTTCTCAGCTGCAGCAAAAACCGAATCGTCTTTACCCGCAGCAACAACATGTACATCAGCCGGGGCCACCGAAGCTGGCCAGATTAGACCTTTGTCGTCATTATTAGCTTCAGCCAAAACGGCAACCAGTCTTGTGACACCAATTCCGTAGGAACCCATGGTTACCGTCACCAACTTGCCGTTTTCATCTAAGACTTTGAGATCTAATGCCTCGGCGTATTTTCTGCCCAGTTGAAATACGTGACCGATTTCAATTCCACGTGCTAGTTCAAGCTCACCCGAGCCATCTGGGGCCTGATCTCCGGCACGAACCTCTGCAATATCTGCAATTCCATCCGAAGTGAAATCTCTTCCGGCAACCAAGTGGAAAACATGCTTTTGATCCTCATTGGCTCCAGTTATCCAACTCGTTCCAGAAACCACTCTTGGATCAAGCAAATACTTGATTGCAGCTGGTGCTTTTAGCCCAAGAAACTGCTTACCGTCTTTGGTTGGACCGATGTAGCCCTTAACAAGCGCGGGAAGTTTTGCAAAATCTTCTTCGGTTGCCTGCGAAACTTCGCTCGGTGAAAAAGCTGCTTCGGCGCGCTTTTCATCAACTTCACGATCTCCCGGAATTCCAACGATCACGAACGAGCGTTTTCCTTCGGGAGAAGTGAGAGCCAGCAAAACATTCTTCAAAGTATCAGCCGCGCTCCAACTGGTACCGTCTGGCTTTTTGACTTTGTCGTTGGCAAGATCTACCAGTGTCTTGATGGTGGGAGTGTTTGGAGAATCGTGAATGACCGCTGCAGGCTGCGTTCCGATGGCTATTTCTTTTGGAACGACAGTTGAAACAGCTTCGACGTTGGCCGCGTAGCCACCCGCCGATCTAACAAAAGTGTCTTCTCCAATGGGAGATGGCGATAGGAATTCTTCTGACTTAGATCCGCCCATAGCTCCCGCGTCAGCCTTGACGATTACGTATTCGACACCCAGGCGAGTAAAGATTCGCTCATACGCTGCGCGCTGGGCTTGGTAGGAAGCTTCTAGTCCTTCGTCGTTTATATCGAAACTGTATGCATCCTTCATCACGAATTCTCGCCCACGAAGCAACCCAGCACGAGGTCTTGCCTCATCGCGATACTTGTTTTGAATCTGATATAAAGACAAAGGTAGGTCCTTGTAGCTGGAGTACATATCCTTCACAAGCAGAGTGAAAACTTCTTCGTGAGTTGGGGCCAACAAATAATCGGCTTTTTTGCGGTCTTGAAGACGAAAAAGATTGTCGCCGTATTCGGTCCATCGGCCGGTTGTTTCAAAAGGTTCTCTTGGCAAAAGTGCTGGGAAGAAAACTTCTTGAGATCCAGCGTTCGCCATTTCTTCTCGAACAATTTTCTCGATCTTGGCCTTTACTAGTAGGCCTAATGGGAGCCAGGTGTAAATTCCGGGAGCTGCTCGCCTGATGTAACCGGCACGAAGCAAGAGTCTGTGACCTTGAACATCAGCATCAGATGGGTCCTCGCGAAGGGTGCGAACAAACAGTTGCGATAGGCGGATAGGCATGGGCTCAACTTTACCCGTTAGCCGCTATTTATCTTTGACTAGCACCTGTGGTGAGCCAACTAGAGCTGGATCCATCTCGGCAGCTAAGCGGTTAGCTTCTTCAATAAGGGTTGCAACAATCTCGCTTTCAGGCACGGTCTTTATAACTTCTCCCTTTACGAAGATCTGACCCTTACCGTTTCCAGAAGCCACTCCAAGGTCAGCTTCGCGAGCTTCACCAGGGCCATTTACAACACAGCCCATTACGGCAACGCGTAGCGGAACGGTTAACTTTTCAAGTCCTGCGGTCACATCATTGGCCAGCTTGTAAACATCAACCTGTGCTCGTCCACAGCTAGGGCAACTAACAATTTCGAGTTTTCTAGGACGAAGATTTAGTGACTCCAAAATCTGCGAACCGACCTTCACTTCTTCAGCAGGAGGTGCTGAAAGAGAAACTCGAATGGTGTCTCCGATTCCCTTCGAGAGCAGTGCTCCAAAAGCAACAGATGACTTAATAGTTCCCTGGAATGAAGGACCGGCTTCAGTCACTCCTAAGTGAAGAGGCCAGTCACCACGCTCGGAAAGAAGTTCGTAGGCGCGCACCATAACTACTGGATCGTTGTGCTTTACCGAAATCTTAAAGTCGTGGAAGTCATGCTCTTCGAACAAACTTGCTTCCCAAACTGCGGATTCGACAAGCGCCTCTGGTGTTGCCTTGCCGTATTTTTCCATAAGTCTTGGATCAAGTGAACCTGCGTTGACGCCGATACGAATCGAAACACCAGCGGCTTTAGCAGCTTTGGCAATTTCGCCGACATGGCCATCAAATTGGCGGATGTTTCCCGGGTTTACTCGAACCGCTCCGCAACCGGCATCGATTGCCTGAAAGACGTATCGAGACTGAAAGTGAATATCAGCAATT
>CAZKQH010000111.1:0-2462 GCA_964554845.1 uncultured Rhodoluna sp.
CGGTTCCGTGCATACCCGGCATGCCTAGGTTCTGCGGGTGAGTATCAGGCAAAGCGCCTCTTGCCATCAGCGTTGTCACAGCAGGAGCTCCAGTTAGCTCGGCAATTTTTAGTAGCTCCTTGTGAGCTCCAGCCCTGATGGATCCACCGCCGATGTAAAGAACCGGCTTTTTGGAAGACAGAAGAAGGTCCGCTGCAGCAGCGATCTGCTTGCCGTGAGCCTTAGTGGTTGGCTTGAAACCAGGAAGATCAATAACCGGCGGCCAAACAAATTCGGCCTTCTGGTTCTGAGCATCCTTAGCTACGTCAACTAGAACAGGTCCAGGTCTACCGGTAGTTGCGATCTGAACGGCAGCCGCGATAACTCCAGGGATATCTTCCGCCTTTGTGACCAAGAAGCTGTGCTTGGTGATCGGCATAGTGATACCGACGATGTCGGCTTCCTGGAAAGCGTCGGTTCCAATGTGAGTGGAGGGAACCTGACCGGTGATAGCCAGCATTGGAACCGAGTCCATATGCGCATCGGCAATTGCGGTCACTAGGTTTGTGGCTCCTGGGCCTGAGGTTGCAATACAGACACCAAGTTTTCCTGATGCCGATGCGTAGCCTTCGGCAGCGTGGCCGGCGCCTTGCTCGTGGCGAACCAGAATATGCCTGATCTTCTTGGAATCCATCAGAGGGTCATAGGTGGGCAGGATCGCTCCACCGGGCAGACCAAAGATGGTGTCAACACCTAGTAGCTCAAGCGATCTGACGATTGCTTGAGCACCGGTTAGGACCTCATTTGGCATTTAAGTTCTTTCTCGTTTTTTCTTCTCTAGAAATACTGGTTTTGGGTTTCGCTTTAGCCGCAGTAAGCACCCTCGGAAGCCGAGCGCACCACCTTGGTGAATTTAGCGAGCACACCTTTTGTATAGCGTGGTGGAAGTGGAACCCATGTTTTCCTGCGGGTTTCCAGCTCTTGCGCATCAACGAGTAGTTCGAGCGAACGAGCTGCGATGTCGACCCGAATAAGGTCTCCATCGCGAACCAGAGAAATCGGACCACCTTCGGTCGCCTCTGGAGCAATGTGTCCGATACACAGGCCGGTTGTGCCGCCTGAGAATCGTCCGTCTGTCAATAGTAGAACATCCTTGCCCAGTCCTGCACCCTTGATTGCGCCGGTAAGGGCCAGCATCTCGCGCATTCCAGGGCCTCCCTTAGGGCCTTCGTAGCGGATAACCACCACATCGCCCTTCTGGATCTTGCCCTCAGTAAGTGCCTGCATAGCTGATGCCTCGCGGTCAAAGACCCGGGCAGGTCCTTCGAAGGTTTCAAGGTCGAAGCCTGCGGTTTTGACAACCGCTCCTTCCGGAGCCATTGAGCCCTTCAACACTGCAATGCCACCGGTTTTGTGGATTGGGTTATTCATCGCTCTGATGATCTTGCCATCTGGATCTGGTGGGTTAATGCCCTCTAGGTTTTCGGCCATGGTCTTACCAGTCACAGTCATAACGTCGCCGTGAAGAAGTCCTGCATCAAGAAGTGCCTTCATCAAAACTGGAACTCCGCCAACGCGGTCTACATCGTTCATCACAAATTCACCGAAAGGCTTTAGGTCTCCTAGGTGTGGAACCTTGTCAGAGATGCGGTTGAAATCTTCTAGCTGAAGATCAACTTCTGCCTCACGTGCGATAGCTAGAAGGTGCAACACAGCATTTGTTGAACCACCAAAGGCAACAACAACGGCAATGGCGTTTTCAAAAGCTTTCTTGGTCAAGATCTGTCTTGCTGTGATGCCCTTATCGATAAGGTTTACAACCGCTTCGCCGCTTCGCTCAGCCCAGGTGTCGCGTCTGCGATCAACCGATGGCGGGGCAGCTGAGCCTGGAAGGCTCATGCCTAAAGCTTCTGCGGCACTTGCCATGGTGTTAGCGGTGTACATTCCGCCACAGGCACCTTCGCCGGGACAAATTGCTCGCTCGATGCGATCTAAATCTTCTTCGCTCATCTTGCCGGCCTTGCAAGCACCAACGGCTTCGAAGGCATCGATGATGGTAACTGGCTTTTCGGTGCCATCGGTTAGCTTTACCCAACCAGGAGCAATCGAACCTGCATAGAGAAACACCGATGCAAGATCCAATCTTGCTGCTGCCATCAACATGCCAGGCAGAGACTTATCGCAACCGGCTAGCAGAACGCTTCCATCGAGGCGCTCGGCCTGCATAACTACCTCGACGGAGTCAGCGATGACTTCTCTTGAAACCAGTGAGAAGTGCATTCCTTCGTGGCCCATGGAAATTCCATCGGACATCGAGATGGTTCCAAACTGCATCGGGAAACCATTTGCTCGCTCAACGCCAACCTTGGCGGCTTTTGCTAGACGATCCAGAGAAAGGTTGCAAGGGGTTAGCTCGTTCCAGCTAGATCCGATACCAATTTGTGGCTTTACCCAGTCGGCATCGCCCATTCCAACAGCCCGAA
>CAZKQH010000112.1:0-2358 GCA_964554845.1 uncultured Rhodoluna sp.
AACGCTTGAGCGTTTCCAGGAGCAAACAGGAATTGCTGTTGAGTACCTAGAGACTTATTTGGACAACGATGAGTACTACGCCATCGTGAAAGACCAACTTGCGCTAGGTCAGGACATTGGCGTCGACCTTATCTGTCCTACAGAGTGGATGGCTGCTCGCTACGTTGCGAATGGTTTTGCTCAGAAGCTTGATGCAGCCAACATCCCGAACAAAGCAAATCTGGCCCCTGCTTACCTTGGTGCCTCCTATGACCCGAACCGTGACTTCACAATGCCGTACCAGGGAATTTTGGGAGGAATTGCGTACAACAAGGCTTGTTACCGAGGCCTAACTGGAAAAGAAGCTCCGCAGTCGGTTGAGGACCTATGGGCCGATGAGTTAAATGGTCGAATTGTTGTTTTGTCAGAGATGCGCGACACCATTGGTGTGATTGCACTTTCTGAAGGAATCGACATTACCAGCGCTTCCTCTTTCACTGAAGATGCATACATGAACATCGTCGACAAGGTTGCAGCCTTGTATGCCGACGGCAAGATCCGCAACATCGAAGGTAACGAGTACACCAAGGGCTTTAGAAACGGTGACTACGTAGCAGGAATTGTTTGGTCTGGTGACGTTGTCCAGATGAACATGTCAAAGCGCACCAAGGACATGTTTGGTTTCTTCCTGCCTTCCTCCGGTGGAACTATTTCCTCCGACGTGTTTACTGTGCCAATTGGAGCTACCCACAAGAAGAACGCCGAAGCGCTGATCAACTACTACTATGACCCGGTTAACGCGGCTGAACTAGCAGCTTGGGTGAACTACATCACTCCAGTTGCAGGAGCTTACGATGAGGCAATCAAACTTGACCCAGCTCTGGCTGAGAACAACTTGATCTTCCCAAGCGAAGAGTTCTTGTCGTTGACTCACGCATTCCGCGCTTTGAACCCGGAGGAAGAGCAGACGTTCTCAACCGCTTGGCAGCGTGTCCTTCTGGGCGCATAGGTGGCAACCGAGTTCGTAGCGCGAGGCGCAGACCTCGAGCTAGTTGGAATCCGGAAAGAGTTTCCAGGTTTCGTCGCGATTGAAGATCTTGATCTGAAGATTCCAGCGGGCGAGTTTTTCGCCCTGCTGGGACCCTCCGGTTGCGGAAAGACAACGACCCTTCGATTGGTTGCAGGTCTTGATTCCCCAACCAAGGGCAAGATCCTGATCGGAAACAAGGACGTAACTGCAGATAAGCCCCACGAGCGACCTGTTAACACTGTTTTCCAGAATTACGCACTTTTTCCTCACATGTCTGTTCTAGAAAACGTAGCTTTTGGTTTGAAGCAGCGAAAAGTTTCTGATCCCATGCCAAAAGCCGCAGATGCACTAAAACTTGTGGAACTTGAGCACCTAGCTCAGCGTCGTCCAACTCAGCTCTCCGGTGGACAGCAGCAGCGTGTGGCCCTGGCCAGGGCGCTGGTTAATAGACCTTCACTTTTATTGCTGGACGAGCCTCTAGGTGCACTTGATTTGAAGCTGCGTCGCCAAATGCAAGTTGAGCTGAAGGCAATCCAGATGGAAGTCGGACTCACTTTCTTGCACGTGACGCACGACCAAGAAGAGGCCATGGACATGGCTGACACCGTCGCAGTTATGAACAAAGGTCGCATCGAGCAGATGGGAGCGCCTGAGGCGCTTTACGAGAGGCCTAAGACCGTATTCGTTTCTAAGTTCTTGGGCCAGTCCAATTTGTTTGTTGGAGAAGTTGTTGAGACAAACGCTGATTCGGTAAGCATCAACGTTCTTGGAAACAAAATCACGGTGCCTACAAAGCGAGCAGAAAAGACCACCGGCAAAATTGCCGTTGGTGTTCGCCCGGAGAAAGCAACCTTCCACGAGGACCAGGCTCCAGATGCTTCAGCGGGCTTGAACATCATTGGTCCTGGAGAAATCATCGACATTCGATTCACTGGGGTTAGCAACCAATACCTTATAGAGATACCTCAAATTGGCAAAGTGACTGTATTCGCTCAGAATGTTGGCAAGTCTCCGGTAACTGAACTCGGTGCCAAGGTTTGGGTTAGCTGGAAGGTTGAGCACAGCTTCGGCCTTTCTGATCTACCTGCAGATACCCAAGAGGGTAAGTAAGCGATGGCTCAGTTAGCTACTAGGGGAAAAATCTCAGCGGCTGGCCAACCTAAAAAATCAAGAATTGTTTTGCTGCTGCTGCTGCCAGGAATGATTTACCTCGGGCTATTTTTCATCACACCCTTTGTATCGCTTATCACGACCTCGCTTCAGGCCCCAATTCCTGGCGGTGGAATCGGTCAGTACCAAGCGGGTTTTGAAATTGGAAACTACGCCTTCGTAACGGGCGAATACCTGGA
>CAZKQH010000113.1:0-2258 GCA_964554845.1 uncultured Rhodoluna sp.
CAACCCGCATCTAAAATTTTTTCGTATTTTAAATCAATTTCCAAGGCTGCATCAGGCGAGTTCACTCCTCAAGAGGCTATGAACGATCTTGCAGCTGCTCAAGATGACGTCATGATCCGTCTAGAAGCATCGAACCCTGATGCTAACTGTGCGGTCAAGATGAACCCAGAGCAGGACGAGCAGTACTGGATCGATCAGCCAGGTGCACCGGTTGCGAAGCTAGCAAACGAGAAGCCTAAGGGTGAAACCCAGAACTATGACGAACTAGTCAAGCGCTGGGCTGCAGCAAACTAATACGGTTGTAGAGTAACCGCTAAGTGTTGGCCGGCAACGAAAGTTGCCGGCCAACATTTACTTTTGACAAGGAATTGAAAATCAATTGATAACTTCACCTCTGATGCCACTAGTGGATGGCAACACCATCCCGCAGCTAGGGCTTGGCGTATACAAGGTTGAAAACGAGCTTGCTGCTCCCTTGGTCGCCCACGCCCTGGAAAATGGCTACCGCCTAATTGACACCGCTTCGATGTATGAAAACGAAGTGGGAGTGGGAGAGGGAATCAGAGCCTCAGGCTTGCCCCGCGAAGAAGTGATTGTTGCCACCAAGTTTTGGATGGATGGACTAGGTTTCGAAAACACACTCAAAGAATTCGACAAGAGCCTAAAGGCTCTAAAGCTTGACTATCTGGATTTGTATTTGATTCACTGGCCCGCTCCTAAGCGGGGGCTGTTGTATGTTGACTCCTGGAAGGCCATGGAAAAACTCAAGAACGAGGGAGTAGTTCGCTCCATCGGAGTTTGCAATTTCCATACTCACCATATTGATGAAATTCTCAAAGTTGCCGAGCACGTACCTGTTTTGAACCAGATTGAGCTGCACCCATGGCTTACCCAAGAGAAAGTTTTGGAATACGACACCTCGCACAAGATTGTGACTCAAGCGTGGTCACCTTTGGCCAGAGGAAAAATTCTTGAAGAGCCGATGCTTGAAACCCTTGCCAAAAAACACGGCAAGTCAGTAGCTCAAGTAGTTTTACGCTGGCACATTCAAAGGGGAGTGGCGGTAATACCCAAGTCCAATTCCAAGGAAAGAATCATAGAGAACATGAACGTGTTTGACTTTGAGTTGTCTTTGGAAGAGGTTTCAGCAATAACAGCGCTTAACACTAATTTCCGGACCGGTGTTGATCCGGAAGATCGCAACTAGTTTTTTACTCGACCCAGTCCAGGGTCTTTGTCACTGCCTTTTTCCAAAGCTTGATCTGGCGCTGGCGCTCAGCATCATCCATGTTTGGAATCCAGCGCTTGCCTTCTTTCCAACGACTTCTTAGCTGATCAAGATCTGACCAGTACCCAACCGCAAGACCTGCCGCATAAGCGGCACCCAAAGCGGTTGTTTCAGTGATTACTGGACTTATCACTGGAACACCAAGAATGTCGGCCTGGAACTGCATCAAGGTGTTGTTCTTGGTCATTCCACCATCTACTTTGAGCTCAGTTAGGTCTACTCCTGAGTCGGCGTTTAGAGCGTCCAGCACTTCAAGGGTTTGGAAGGCAGTTGCTTCAAGGGCTGCTCTTGCGATGTGACCCTTATTGATAAAGCGAGTAAGTCCAACCAGTGCACCTCGGGCATCTGGTCGCCAATAAGGCGCAAATAGGCCGCTAAAGGCCGGTACGAAGTAGCAACCGCCGTTATCGGCAACGCTGTTGGCCATGGCCTCAACTTCTGGGGCGTTCTGGAAAAAGTTCAGATTGTCTCTTAGCCACTGGATAAGGGAACCGGTGACGGCAATGGAACCCTCTAGGGCGTAGACCGGCTTGGCATCGCCTAGCTTGTAAGCCAGAGTGGTTAGCAGGCCGTTTTTGGACAAGACCACTTCCTCGCCGGTGTTAAAGATAAGGAAGTTTCCGGTTCCGTAGGTATTTTTAGATTCACCCTTGTTGAAAGCGGCCTGACCGAAGGTTGCTGCTTGCTGATCTCCTAGGATTCCTGAGATTGGCACATCGCGAAGCAAGCTTGTCTCGCTTACGATTCCATAAACCTCGGAAGATGAGCAAATCTCAGGAAGCATCTTTACTGGAATGCCAAACTCTTTGGCAACATCCTCATCCCAGGCCAGGGTTCGAAGATTCATAAGCATGGTTCTACTGGCGTTAGTCACATCGGTTTTGTGCACTCCGCCTTGAGGTCCACCGGTGAAATTCCACAGCAACCAGGTATCCATGGTTCCAAACAGTAGATCTCCTGCTAAAGCTGC
>CAZKQH010000114.1:0-2257 GCA_964554845.1 uncultured Rhodoluna sp.
CAACTCGGCATCGCTAGTAAATAAGGGGCTGGAGCTTATTGAGGCCCACCTGTTGTTCGACATACCTTTCGATCGCATTGAGGTCACCGTGCATCCGCAGTCGGTCGTTCACTCCATGGTTGAGTTCGTGGATGGTTCGGTTATTGCTCAAGCTTCACCGCCGGATATGAAATTGCCAATCGCCTTGGGTCTTTCTTGGCCAGATCGATTGGATTCAGTTTCGAATCCAGTGGATTGGACCAAGTCACATTCCTGGCAGTTCGAGCCACTTGATGAAAGCGTCTTCTCGGCAGTTCGGTTGGCTCGTCAGGTGGGAATTGCTGGAAAGAGCTACCCAGCCGTTTACAACGCATCGAACGAGCAAGCAGTGATGGCTTTTCATCAGGGTTCAATTACTTTTGATCAGATCACCGAATTGATTGAGCGAGCCGTCGATGCCCATCAACCGGAGCAGGAGCTGACGCTGGAATCGCTATTGGCTGCTGAGAAGTGGGCGCGAGATAGAACCGATGCCCAGATTGCCAAGGCCTGTTAGTTTCCTCACAATCGGTTGGGCCAGAGCTAAATCGCAATGAGCTTGAAGTAAGTTTGTTGGCGTGAGCGAAACTCTCTCCTACCTAGCCGGCATCTTGTTCATCGTGCTGGGAATTGGCGTTTCAATCGGAATTCACGAAATCGGGCACTTGCTGCCCGCAAAACTTTTTGGCGTCAAGGTCACCAAGTACATGATCGGATTTGGGCCAACTCTTTACTCTAAAAAGGTAGGCGAGACCGAATACGGTCTCAAAGCATTCCCACTCGGCGGTTACATCGCGATGCTTGGCATGTACCCACCGGCCAAAAAGCCAGAAACCAAAACTGGATTTTTTAGGGACATGATTACTCAAGCTCGGCTTGCTCACTCCGAAAATGAAACGCCCAAGGATGCCAACCGCAAGTTCTATCAACTTCCCGTAGTCAAACGCATGATCATCATGCTTGGCGGTCCAGTCATGAATCTTTTGCTCGGAGTGCTTCTGACGGTCATTGCCCTTACTGGCTTTGGTATTTATCAAAGCTCGCTGAAGATTGAAGCGGTTTCAGTGTGTCTTGATAACACCAGCGTTCAGTGCCCGGTTTCCGACCAGACCCCGGCACATGTGGCGGGGCTAATGCCAGGCGATGAAGTTATCTCAGTTGCTGGAAACAAAGCAACCGACTGGGCGCAGATCAGAGATTTGTTGACAGCCACTCCAACGGCCGAGTTTGAAATTCTTCGCGACGGTGAAGTTATAAAGGTGACTTTGACGGCCGTAATTCAACAGCGTCCGCAGTTTGATTCGCTCGGAAATCCTATTTTGGACGAGTCAGGAGAAATAGTTTCTGCTCCCCAACCTTTCCTGGGTGTGTTTCTAGCTCCTGAGAGAAAGCCAGTTCCATTGGTTCAGTCGCTTGAGGCCTCTGGTTCGACAATTGGTCAAATTGGAACTCTAATTCTGAGACTGCCGCAGGAAGTGGTGGAAGTTACCGCAATAACTTTTGGTGGCGGACAGAGAGATCCGAACGGTCCGATTTCTATTGTTGGAATAGGTCAGGTTGCTGGGGAAGTGGCAGCTTCTGATCAAGCCGGTTTCGCAGACAAGCTGGCGACCGGAATTCAAATTCTTGGATCTTTGAACTTTGCGCTTTTTGTTTTCAACATGATTCCACTTCTTCCTTTAGATGGCGGTCATGTTGCCGGAGGAGTCTACGAAAGCATCAAGCGAGGCCTTTACAGAATCGCGGGAAGAAAAGACCCGGGCCCGGCTGACACAGCATTGCTGATGCCGCTTACTTACTTTGTTTTCATAGCCCTATTGGTGGTCTCTGCCCTTCTGATTACCGCTGATTTAGTGAACCCAATCTCGCTGTTTGGCTAGTGCTTAGCCACTTTCGAAATAGTGCTTATGCTTTAAGCAGATAAAAAAGTGCAAGGAGCATTGTGCCAGCCGTAAATCTAGGTCTTCCAAAAGGCCCACCACCAGTTCTAGCGCCAAGACGAAAGACCCGCCAGATCATGGTCGGCAAAGTTGCAGTCGGTGGCGATGCTCCAATTTCTGTTCAATCGATGACCACAACTCCAACCACCGACATCAATGGAACTTTGCAGCAAATCGCTGAGCTAACCGCAACTGGTTGCGACATTGTTCGTGTTGCCTGTCCTTCGCAGGACGATGCTGACGTTCTACACATCATCGCCAAGAAATCTCAGATTCCCGTAATTGCTGATCTTCACTTT
>CAZKQH010000115.1:0-414 GCA_964554845.1 uncultured Rhodoluna sp.
TGGACTATCAAGCTCGCAGGTCAATTCATGGCCGCTGGAATACTGGCCTGGCAAGGAGTCCAAATTGTCTCATTGCCAATAGGCGGGCTGGTTATTGGTAGCTACGGCGTCTCGATTGTGGTGACGATCTTCGTCACTGTGTTGGTAATAAACGCAGTGAACTTCATTGATGGTTTGGATGGCTTGGTGGCTGGGGTGGTACTTATCGGCACTAGCGTCTTTTTTATCTACACCTATCTACTCGCCCAGCAGACCTCGCCAACCAACTACTTCAACCTGGCTTCCTTGATTTCGGCAATCGTTATCGGAGTTTGTCTTGGCTTTTTGCCACTGAACTGGCACAAAGCCAAGATCTTCATGGGCGATAGTGGGGCGATGTTGCTAGGTCTATTGATGGCCACTTCAGCACTTGCG
>CAZKQH010000115.1:424-2247 GCA_964554845.1 uncultured Rhodoluna sp.
TCCTGCCTTTGATATTGCCATTGGCTATTTTGATTTTGCCGCTACTTGATTTGACACTTGCCGTGCTTCGCAGAATTCGTGCCGGCAAGTCACCCTTTTCTGCAGACCGAAAGCACATCCACCACAAGCTTCAGGATTTTGGTCACAGCCACACCGGTTCAGTGACTGTGTTTTATCTTTGGACAGCGCTGATTTCACTGAGCGCTCTTGCACTGCTATTTATCCCTGCTGAGCTGGTATTGATTTTGAGTATTGTTGCGGCTGTTCCCGTGATGCTACTTACGGTTTGGCCAGTTATTGAGCGTCGAAGAAAGGCAGCTAAGTCCAAATGAAATCATCAACTAGTGCTGATCAGTTATTCAAGAAAGTCCTTGGGCAAACTGCGCTTTTGACCGGATTGATTGCATCTCTTGGTTCTTTGGCTGGATTTTTTGTCGAGGGCATGAATGGCGTTGTCAGTGCACTGGTCGGTGCAGGGCTGGCTTTTGCTTTTGGGGCCCTAACTGTCGTGAGCATGTTGATTGGTAGAAAGCTTTCCCTGGCTGGTTTTTTTGGCGTGGTTATGGGTGGCTGGCTCGTCAAGCTAATCGGATTTGCTCTTCTAGCAAGGTCTCTTCAGGGGGCAGAATTCATAAATGGCCCTGTACTGTTTTTGACCTTGGTCGCGGCTATTTTAGGCTCTCTGGTTATCGACTCAATTGCCGTACTCTCGGCCCGGATCCCCGTGGTCGAGGCCTAGTTTTTTCTTGCTACACTTTTACAGGTGCCGCAACGACTGGGGCATCGACACTGTAAATCGCCGCGATAAATCGCCCCGAAACAGGAGCCTGCCCTGCTAGATAACGCACTGAGCCTTCTTATCAAGGCAGCGGTAACCGACGAATCGGGTAATTACCAGGGCCCATCCATCATGGAGTTTTACCCTGAAATCGTCGCCTTTGAGGGCACACCATTCGCATTAAACAGAATCATGTTGATTCGACTCTTGGTTGTGTCTGTCTTGCTGATTCTTTTCTATCTATGGACTCGTTCATTCCAGAAAGCCAGTCGCAATCAGAGTTTTGTTCCTACCAAGTTCCAGCTAATGGGTGAGATTTCCCTGAACTTCGTTCGCACCGGTATCGCTCACGGTCAACTTGGAAAAGTAGACGGTGACCGCTTCTTGCCGCTACTGACCACAATTTTCTTCACAGTTCTGGGTATGAATATCACAGGAATCATTCCGGGGCTCAACATCGCTGCATCTTCAGTTATCGGACTACCTATTGTTCTGGCGGCAGCTGCCTATGTCACATTTATCTATGCGGGCATGAAAAAACATGGATTTGCGTTCTTTAAAAATTCTTTGTTCCCGTCGGGTGTACCGCCAGCACTTTATGTCATGGTCACTCCAATTGAGTTCCTGTCGACTTTTATCCTGAGACCGGTGACATTGGCTCTTCGATTGACCATGAACATGGTCGCAGGGCACCTTTTGTTGGTGCTTTGCTTCGGAGCAACGCAGTTCTTCTTCTTTTACGCCGATGGATTCTTCAAGTTCTTCGGTATAGGAACATTTATATTTGGATTCGCCTTTACTCTCTTTGAGATTCTGGTGTCATTCCTACAGGCTTATGTGTTCACCTTGCTAACAACTGTTTACATTCAGTTGGCTCTGGCAGATGAGCACTAAAGAAAACTGACAACCGTCAGGGAAAAACCACGGAAGGGAAAAATCAAGTGGACATCACTAACATCGCCGAGTTATCCGGCAACATCGCCGTAGTTGGCTACGGTCTAGCAGCAATCGGTCCTGGTATCGGTGTAGGTCTTGTTGTATCAAA
>CAZKQH010000116.1:0-1052 GCA_964554845.1 uncultured Rhodoluna sp.
CAGCTTTTGCACCGAGGGTGGCTCGTCCCAGCAAATCTCCCGCAGGTTGAGCTTCGTCAATCCAATGACTCCAACCATCAACAAGTTCGGTTCCCCACTCATCGGTCAAGAAACTATTCACGCGCTCGATAGTTTTTAGCGGTAGTCGGCCCAGTGAGTTCCCATCGAGGTAGCAAATGTTTTCGTCTTTGATGAAGAATTCTTTGCGGAATGAGGCAAGCTCATCTGCCTTATCAAGTTCTAGGGCGGTGTCTCGACTCAGCGGATCGCCGAGTCCTTCAAGTAGTGGATAGTTCATAAAAATCAGCCTAGCTCTAAGCTTCGGCAACAAATCAAACTAGTAGCTGCTGCTTTGCCAGTTGCTTGTATAGAGGCGTCGATTTGACCAGCTGGCTATGAGTTCCT
This sequence comes from uncultured Rhodoluna sp., assembly GCA_964554845.1. Classification (GTDB taxonomy): domain Bacteria; phylum Actinomycetota; class Actinomycetes; order Actinomycetales; family Microbacteriaceae; genus Rhodoluna. The sequence continues at coordinate 406 of CAZKQH010000116.1, forward strand.
ATGCCGACTACCTTGCCTTGGTCAAGAACAATAATCTGATCACTATCAACGACCGTGGACAATCTGTGGGCGATGACAATCATGGTTCTTCCCTCAGCTACGGCGTCAATAGCCTCACGCATGCGCTGCTCATTTAGTCCATCGAGGGCTGAGGTTGACTCATCTAGAAGCAAAATCGGTGGAGCCTCCAAAAGCGCACGGGCAATAGCTAACCTTTGGCGCTCTCCTCCGGAGAGCATAATTCCAGCTTCGCCCACCTCGGCGTCTAGTCCACGCTTGTCTCGCTTAAGAACTGAGGTCATGTTGACCTGACCTAACACTTTCTTAAGCTGCGCATCGGTTGCATCCGGTGAGCCAATCAGCAAGTTATTTCGGATTGTTCCAGCCAGAACCGGCGCTTCTTGCTCAACGTAGCCAATTTGAGACCTCAGGGTATCCCGCGATAACTCGCGAACGGGAACCCCTTCGAGAAGAATCTCGCCGGAGTCTGGTTCGTAGAACCTTTCAATCAAGGACAAGATTGTGGACTTACCAGATCCAGATGGTCCCACCAGTGCAACGCGGTCACCTGTTTTAATCTTGAAGCTAACGTTGTTGATAACGGGTTTGCCATCTCGAAAATCTTCAGTCGATGGATAGCCGAAGTT
>CAZKQH010000116.1:1062-2124 GCA_964554845.1 uncultured Rhodoluna sp.
CCAACGGAAGCACAAGTATCTCTTCAATACGGGCCAGCGCACCAAGGGCGCTCATCACTGAGCTATATGCACCAAAAGCCTGTCCAAGCGGTCTAATCATCAAAAACATCAAGAGAATAAAAGTAACTAGATCTGCAACTTCGGTTACTCCCGCCGCTACTCGATATCCGCCCACACCAATCACAACTATGAATGCAGCGTTTGATGCAACTCCTGCAATCGGCGAAATTAAGGCGTTGATTTTCGCAATCTTTACGCCTTGCACGTAAGCCTCGTTGGCGTCATTGCTGATGCTTGCGGTCTCTCTTGATTCAGCACGTGCTGCACGAATAGTTCTCACCGCAGATAACGCTCGCTCAACAGCAGCTGCCATTTCTCCAACTCGCTGCTGAGCTTTAGTAGTTGCCGAACGTATCTGACGCGCCGATATCACAATTGCGACAACTGCCACCGAGATCATTGCAAGGGTAAGCAGTAGTAAGAATGGATCAATAAACGCCATGGCGATTATTGCTCCAACAAAAATCAGCACACCACCGGCTGCGTCAATCAGGCCTTGGGTAAGCACTGCTCTAAGCAAGGTGGTGTCTGATCCAACCCGGGACACCAGATCACCAGTTCGTCTTAGGTCGTACTCCAAAATTGGAAGCTTTAGCAATCGAACAGCTAGCTTGTTTCGGGCCGATAGAACGACCCCTTCACCTGCCTTGGCGAGTACGTAGTACATAAATCCTGAGGTAATTCCAGCTCCGAAGATGATCAAAACTAGGAAGGCAGCTAGCTGCCCGACGTCTTTACCTTCTTGAACGGCGGTAATTACCTGCCCAACAACCAGTGGCTGAGCCAAACTAACGACCGCTCCAATTAGCGAAAGAATCACTGCAACGATAAGCGCGGGTCTGTGCTCAAGTAGGTACGGAGTGAGTTGGCTGAACTTTGCTTTGGGTCCGGTGTCTTTGGGTCCTAGTTGTCTGCCGCGGCCTGCCATGCTCATTTGGAACTACCTTCAATCATTGGGTCGCCGTATATCTGTTCGTTCAAAAGGTAATTAATCTCCTGAAT
>CAZKQH010000117.1:0-2120 GCA_964554845.1 uncultured Rhodoluna sp.
CTCCCGCTAAAGCTGCCTCTTTTGCTCCCGGAATGTTTTCTAGAATCCAAACAATCTTGGTTCCAGAAAAGAAAGTGGCAAGTGGCAAGCCGGTGATCTCGCGGAAGCGATTGATGCCACCGTTTTCAGCGAGCCGATCAACAATCGGCTGAGTTCTAGTGTCCTGCCAAACCAGGGCGTTGTAAACCGGAATTCCGGTGTGCTTGTTCCAGATAACGGTAGTTTCGCGCTGGTTAGTAATTCCAACTGCGGCGATGGAGTGACGAGTGATGTTTAGGCTACCGAGGGCTTGACCTACAACCGCACGAGCGTTGTCCCAAATCTCCATGGCGTCGTGCTCGACCCAGCCGGCCTGAGACATGATCTGCTTGTGCTCTAGCTGACCGGAGGCAAGATCGCTACCGGCTTCATTGAAAATGATGGCTCGGGTGCTGGTGGTTCCCTGATCAACAGAAATGACAAACTTTTCCATGGCGTTGGGCTCTAACTTCCTTAGGTAGGTTCCGCTTGCTCAAGAATACTGCAGAGTGTGCTTTGACTCTAATGGGTTAGTAGCCAACATAAAGGCGCTTGTATGTTCAGCGAGCAAGAATTTTCCTGCACGAATTCTCAAGGGCTCAAGTGGTTCTAGGCGAGTGACATAAAAGCTTTTTCGAGCTCAGCTCTGTTGGCATTTCCTTTGGCATCAGTTCCGCACTTGGCCATACCGGTAGCGATAATCGCAAACCCTGCTTTGGTCAAAGCGGAGTTGGCAGCTGAGAGTTGGTTCAAGATTTCGGTGCAGTCTCTTCCTTCATCGAGCATCTTGATAACTCCGGCAAGCTGACCGTTGGCACGAACTAGGCGGTCGCGGGCACTTTTGAGTTCTTGGGGAGCGATCTGCATGGCGGTTGTCCTTTACTTGGTTGCTGCGTTCTAGCAAATAGTATACCCTAGGGGGTATATGAAAGGAATCACAAATTGACCAAAGTTTTCAAACTTCTTGCAGCTAGTTTTGTTGCACTATTCGCAGTTGCCGGTCTAACCGGATGCACAACCCAGGAGCCACTAGATATGAGCCAATACGCAGCCGTTATCGACGTTAGAACCCCCGAAGAAACTTCACTGGGCTACCTAGAAGGCGCTTCGCTGTTCGACATTCAGAACGCTAGCTTCATGGACAACCTTGCCACTCTAGATCCAGCAGCTGATTACTACATCTATTGCCGCTCTGGTAACCGTGCAGGACAAGCTATTGAAATCATGCAACAGTCGGGGTTCACTGGTGAATTGGTTAATGGCGGATCGCTTGAGAACGCGGCTAACCAAACTGGCTTGCCGGTAGTCCAGTAGTTTTAGTTTTATGGACAAAGCGTTTTGGGATAGCAAGTACTCGGTTGACGAGTACGTCTATACCAAAGATGTAAATCGCTTTGTCAAAGAGCGCTTATCTGATCTCGCTCCTGGCAAGATGATTGATCTTGCCGGAGGCGAAGGTCGTAACACGGTCTTTTTTGCCGAAAGAGGCTGGCAGGCCGAGAACATTGACCTTTCAGCTGTTGGATTAGAAAAATGTGAGCGACTAGCCGCCGAGCGGGATGTTTCGGACCTGGTCGTCACAACAAACGCCTCAGCTTTGGATTTTGATTCCAAGCTGGCCCCGGTTGATCTTGGAGTATGCGCTTACCTTCAGATTCCGCAAGCAGAGCTAACCATTGCGATCACTCGCCTTGTTGAAAGCATCAAACCAGGAGGGGTGTTTTTTGGAGTGTGGCATGCACTCGAAAATCTCAAGGATGGCTTCGGCGGACCGCAGAATCCGGATCTTCTTCCATCCGAAGAATCAATGACCGCTTTGCTGTCTAGATTGCCGCTGGAGATAACGTTTGTGACTAACCGCGATGGACAGGTTCAGACCAAGGAAGGGCTCAAGCCCTCAATCACTTTGACCGCCATGGCACATATACTCTGACTCACCCATGCGTTGATTGTTGACTTGCGAAGATCTTTATAGTTTGCTTGAGCCATGTTTCGGGGGAAATCTAGAAAATACTGGTCCATCACTACCTTCTTAGTAGCTGCCTTGCTACTGCAAGGCTGCAGTTCTGGCAACGAGAATGCGGCTCCTGAGCCAACTGAGG
>CAZKQH010000118.1:0-2012 GCA_964554845.1 uncultured Rhodoluna sp.
AAGCACAATCTCAGGATCAGGCCCGGCATACGTGTTCTATTTCGCTGAGAAACTGATGAACGCTGCAAAGAAGATGGGCTTTAGTGACAAGGAAGCCAACCTAATGGTTCGCGCAACCTTCTTGGGCTCAGCTACACTGCTTGCCGCCTCCAGTGACTCACCTGAAACTCTTCGAGCACAAGTCACCTCTCCTAATGGAACAACCATGCAGGCAACTGCAAGATTTGACGAAGCCGATCTAGAAAAAGTATTCATTGAAGCAACCGAAGCCGCGCTGGCTCGGGCAATCGAGTTAGGAAAAAACAAATAATGAGTGACATCTTCAAAGTTATTGCAGATCCAAAGGCACGTCTGGTTCTAGAAAACCTAGCGGCAAAACCAGCCTCCACCGTTGCAAAAACGGCCACTGCTACAAAACTTACCTCCGCGCAGACCACCTCAATTCTTACCTCTTTGTCTGAAGCCAAACTTGTTAAGGGAACCGGTTCTGGTGCGAGCAAGAAGTATTCACTAAACGCCAAAGGATTTGGTCCATACATCACCTGGCTTGCGAAGGTAGCTGAAAGACAAGCTGTTGCCAGTTTGGAAAAAGAAGTTATGGTTCTGGGAGAAAAACTAGGCAAAGGAATCGCTGATGGTTCGGTATGGGTTGCCAAGCAGGTCAAACAAAACCTTGGCGTTGACACCAAGAAGGTTGCTAAGGACTTAGGTCGCAAAGCAGCTAAAGCTAAGCGCGATGTTCAAAAGGAAGTCAAAGCTGTAAAGAAAGAAGCAAAGGCAGTTGTGACGAAGGTCAAAAAGAGCGTTAAGCGCTAGCCTTCACTTCAGCAATTAGGTTTTCAACTTTCGCTTTGATCTCGTCGCGGATTCCGCGAACAATTTCAATGGGCTGATCCTTCGGATCAGTCAATGGCCAGTCGAGGTATGTCTTTCCCGGGAAGTACGGGCAGGCATCGCCGCAACCCATGGTTATCACGTAGTCGGATTCCAAAACCTTTTCGTCTGAAAGCTTTTCGGGTTTTGCAGTTGAAAGATCGATTCCTTCTTCCAGCATCACAGCCATGGCCATCGGATTGATGTCTGTGCCAGGCTGAGTTCCAGCAGAAAGCACTTTGATTTGATCTCCGGCTAGGTGCTTGAGATATCCTGCTGCCATTTGGGAGCGTCCTGCGTTATGAACGCAAACAAACAAAACTGTTGCAAGATTTGACATTTTTATTTCTCCTAGCCTTTGACCCGAATCAAAACCTCGTTGCGCTTTAGAAAGCCCGGCTTCCAGGGTGGATCGAACCTGGCAAAGTACAAGCTACCCACGGTTTCTAAACCAGAGCTTAACAACTCGCTAATTAGTTTCTTACCTTCGATTTCAAATCTGTCAGGACTCCAAGAGCCTGAAAAGCGCTTGGCAGCAGCCAAGTGTTCAGGCACTTCTATGACCTTGACCCTAGGGTCAAGGGAGGCTGGCACGTCCCCCGATTTCATGTCTTCCGGCAAGACAAACCTGACCATGTGCTTGGAGGCGCTAGCCGATTCTTGGATAACCGGAGCGGTCATGGCAATTGATTTATTGCCCTTATTGTTCCCCGAGATGAACTGAACCAGTGGCCTAAAGCCCATGCTTCCTGCATTCACAAAATCGCCACCCACGGTGGTTTCGATCTGAATCCCAGCCGGATACTTGCGAAGCTCAAAACCCTTGTGCTGGGCAAGGACTGTGTAGGGCTGCTGTTGGGTCATGGTCTTAGTTTAGGTACCTCTTGGGTTGACTAAAGGGTCCGCCAAGTAAAATAGCTATCGAAGGTAAACATTTAGGAGGAACCAATGACAACAGCAGCAGATGATTCAAACCTGCGGAAATTTGCCGAGAAGTCGTTAAAGAAAAAGAAAGACTTCAGGGAGTATTTAGTCGTTTATGCAGTCGTTTCCATCATCACCACTGCCATTTGGTACCTGACAACCCCTACCGGATACTTCTGGCCAGTTTGGGTATTTTTCGGAATGGGTATTGGGGC
>CAZKQH010000119.1:0-1980 GCA_964554845.1 uncultured Rhodoluna sp.
TAGCTTTAGCTTTGGCCTCAAGGGGATCAAGGGCGTCGCGCTCTAAGTCTTCGCGCTCGTGACGGAACTCAGCATTGTCATCGAATGACACTTTCCCATCGAGAGCCAGGATCTTGCCGTCTTCGGTCAGCACCAATGGGTTTACCTCAACAAGTGTGGTGTCTTCTTTTTTGAAAACTTCGTATAGCTTCACAAAAATCGGTGCAACCTTGGCGGCTAGTTGTTCGTCAAAGCCTCCGGCTTTGGCAATTTCCAGTGCCTTTGCAAGATTAATTCCTTTGACTGCGTCAATTGCGATTTTCGCGAGCGCCTCAGGGCGCTCCTCGGCTAGTTGTTCAATTTCCATTCCGCCTTCGACGGAGCAAAGAGACAAAAATGTTCGATTAGAACGATCTAGCAAAACCGAGAAGTAAAACTCTTTGGCAATCTTTGCGCCTTCGGCGATCATGACGCGCTTGACAACGTGTCCCTTGATATCAAGTCCAAGTATCTTTGCTGCTGCTTCTTTAGCTTCTGCAGGTGAGTGAGCGACCTTGACTCCACCGGCTTTGCCTCGACCACCGGTTTTCACCTGAGCCTTTACTACAACGGTGCCGCCGATCTTGGCTGCTGCTGCTTCGGCCTGTTCTGGGGTGTCCGCGATTAGGCCCTGGAGGACAGGAACCTGATACTTCTCGAAAAGATCGCGTGCTTGATACTCAAATAAATCCAACTTTTATCCCGCTTCGAATTAGAAGAAATGGCCAATGGCCTTACGCTCTCAAGTTTAGAGCTTTTCGATAGGGGCTATTTTGACCACCAGAGACTTAGTCGAACCCTCATCAAATTTGACCTCTGCGACCTGTTTGGGTCCTTCGCCCCTTACCGAGCTAACTGTTCCTTGCCCATAATCGGCGTGCATGATTCGATCGCCAATAGCCAACTGCAAGGAACTGTTGTCCCTTACCTCTCTTATGGCGCCTGCAATCTGAGTCTTTGGTTTCATAGAAGGCGTTGGGGTTGATCCACCCATGCCTTTGAACCCTCCGGCAATAAAGCCGCTAGATGCCCTCTGGGCGCCTTCGGTTTGCAGCAGTTCCGGTGGGATATCCCCCAGGAAGCTACTTGGCAAAAAGGCAGTGGTTGAGCCAAAAAGTGTTCGTTGCAAAGCTGAGGTCAAATAGAGCCTTTGTCTTGCCCTAGTCATACCCACATAAAGAAGTCTTCGCTCTTCGGCGACCCCGCCTGGTTCATCGAAGGAGCGCACGTGTGGCAAGGTTCCTTGTTCGAGGCCAACGAGGAAAATCACTTCGTACTCCAAACCCTTTGCCGTGTGAAGCGTCATCAGGGAGACGCTTCCGGAGTCATCATCAATTTCGTCGGCTGCAGCGGCCAGGGTGATATCCGCTAGATACTCAGCAATGGTGGCATCCGGATTTTGCCTCTGGTACTCAAAGACTTGTCCAATCAAAGCGTCAAGGTTATCCACTCGTGCTTCATCCTGCGGATCGCGACTATCTTCTAGTGCCGCGCGGTAACCGGAAAGGTTCAATGCGGCCGACAACACATCAGCTATTTTCGATTCAACCGCCATGGCATCAAGATCATTTAGCAGCCTTGAAAAGGCCGTCAATGTATTCGTAAGCTTTGGACCAAGACCTAGAGTGTCGGTACGACCCAATCCCTGTCGGAATGAAATCTCTTCGCGTCTTGCAAGTTCAGCAATTTTTAGTTCAGTCTTCTCACCGATTCCTCTGGAGGGCTCGTTCAAAATTCTTCGTATTGCTTCATCATCTCTCGGGTTTGCTATCGCGGTTAGATACGCAAGGGCGTCCTTGATTTCCTTACGCTCGTAGAACTTGAGTCCTCCGATAACCGCGTACGGCACCCGCTGGTTTTTTAGCTCCGCTTCCAAGGAGGGCGATAGGGCATTTGTTCGATACAAAATCGCCATGTCTCTATAGGCAACCGATGAATCTCGAAGTTCAGCAATCTGATCAA
>CAZKQH010000120.1:0-1953 GCA_964554845.1 uncultured Rhodoluna sp.
TCTGATTCAGCTGCTGATCGACAAAGCGAGGTGTCGATTCGATGACTAGGGAGCTTAGAAGAGTATCGCTGGTTGTTGCCGCGATGTTTATCAGTTTGTTTATTGCAGGAACACTTCTGCAGGCAGTAAACACCGAAGCTGTTGCAAATGATCCAAGAAATGTAAGAAGTATCTACGAAAGTTATAAGACTCAGCGTGGACCAATTTTGGTCGATGGCAAACCAATCGCCGAATCGGTTGCTGCTGATAACGCTTATCGGTACCTAAGAACATATGACAACGAGATTTACTCGGCTGTCACCGGATACTTCTCTGTTTTTAGAGGCGCTACCGGGATCGAATCAGCGGCTAATTCTTACCTTTCCGGACAAAGCTCTTCACAGTTTTTCGAGCAGGTCAATGCAGTGTTATCTGGTAATCCAGTCACCGGTGCTGCAGTTGAACTAACCCTTGATCCAAACCTGCAGCAAGCAGCCTGGGATGCACTTGGTGATTACCGTGGCGCACTAATTGCGATGGATCCAGTGACCGGAAACATCCTCGCGATGGTTTCAAAACCCGGCTACAACGCCAACCGGATTGCCGGTCACGACAGTGAAAAGGTGCGAGCGAACTACGTTGAGCTCGAAGAAGACCCTGCGAAACCCCTGATCAACAAAACCATCAGCGGTGATCTGTATCACCCGGGATCGGTGTTCAAGCTTGTGGTGGCAGCTGCCGCACTGGAATCAGGCGAATACAACAACGCCAGCACTTTCCCAAACCCGGTATCGGTTCAGCTGCCTAACTCCACCTCCGAAGTTTTCAACTCCTCGAGAAGGGCCTGCGGCTCTGATTCGACGGTGTCACTTATCTATGCAATGCGCTACAGCTGCAACGTGCCCTTTGTTGAATTGGGTCTTGCCTTAGGGCAAGACCGCCTTCGTGCCCAGGCAGAGCTGTTTGGCTTCGGTAAGGACATTCGAGTCCCGATGCTGGCAACCCCGAGTGTTTTTCCAGAAGAAATGGATCAGGCTCAACTTGGGCTTTCATCTTTCGGGCAGTTCGATGTTCGGGTGAGCCCGCTGCAGATGGCACTTATTTCTTCGGCGATCGCTAACGGCGGTCTGATGATGCAGCCAAACCTTATTGAGAGCGTGATTAGCCCAAACCTTTCTGTGATTCAGTCTCCGCAGCCAGAGGTTCTAGCTCAGCCGATTACTGCAGCAACCGCTGATGCTCTGAAGAAGATGATGGTGCAGTCAGTATCCAAGGGAGTTGCGAGCAACGCTTCTATTTCCGGTGTGAAGGTGGCTGGGAAAACTGGAACTGCCGAAAACGGTGATAACGAAAGAGTGACCCTCTGGTTCACAGGCTTTGCGCCTTCGGTAAACCCCAAGGTTGCCATCGCACTAGTTATTGAAGATGGCGGAGGAAGAGATTCTGGGGCAAGTGGTAACGGAACCGCCGCACCGGTTGCGAGGTCGTTTTTCAAGGCGGTGTTTGGTCAATGAAGCCAGAAGCCGGACAGATTTACGGCAACCGTTATCGACTGGTTGATCGCATCGCCATCGGCGGTATGGGCGAGGTATGGCGTGCGCACGATGAAGTAATTCTTCGCGACGTTGCAATCAAGATTTTGAAGCCCGAGTTCATGGGTGACCCTGGTTTTCTTGAGCGTTTCCGAGTTGAGGCTCGTCACGCAGCTCGCGTTGATCACGAAGGCATTGCAGATGTTTACGACTACGGCGAAGGATCTGGTTCTGCGTATTTAGTTATGGAACTAGTTTCTGGTGATTCTCTAGCTCGAATCATTGAAAAGCGCATTCGTCTAACTGGTGTTGAGGTTCTAAGCATCATGGAACAAACCGCGCGTGCTCTGCACGCAGCGCACGAGGATGGCCTGGTGCATCGCGATGTGAAGCCAGGAAATCTTTTGATCACTCCAAGCGGAAAAGTAAAGATCACCGACTT
>CAZKQH010000121.1:0-694 GCA_964554845.1 uncultured Rhodoluna sp.
AATTTCGCCGAAATTCTGTCAGCCAATCGAATAGTTGGGATGGCGAGCAATACAAACAGTAGACCAGCAACCACGTATGGAGTGAAGTTGGCAAACTTCGCAACCTCAATTTGAGCACCGCGGACTGCGTCAATTGCCCCTAGAACAGATATCAAACCAACGTCTTTTTGCAAAGCGATGAAGTCATTCATTAACGGTGGAACTACTTTTCTAACCGCCTGGGGCAAAACAATCAAGCGCATCGACTTGGAATAGGAAAGACCCAGTGATCTAGCGGCGAGGCGCTGTGAGGAGTGAACAGATTCGATACCCGCTCTAAACACTTCAGACACGTAAGCGCTGTAGGTGATTGTCAAAGCGACAATGCCGAGTACCTCAGCAGGGATTCTTCCAAGAAATTCAAGTCTTAGTCCAGGTATTCCAAATCCAACCAGGTACAAAACAATGATTAGCGGTAAGCCCCTAAACAGGTCAACGTAACCTTTTGAAAGCACGCGCAGGGGGAAAAACACCGGGGACTTCAGTGTGCGGATTATTGCAAGCAACAATCCGAAGAAAAGCACCAGAATTGCCGCAGCTACTAGCACTCGAAGATTTAGCAGCAGCCCGTCAATCACTCTAGGAAAGCTAGCTACCGCCACATCCCAGTTGAAAAATGACTGCTCGACTCGCTCCCAACCGGGTGTTGCGATTA
>CAZKQH010000121.1:704-1950 GCA_964554845.1 uncultured Rhodoluna sp.
AGGCCAGAGTGCTCGCTAGAGAAATCCAACCCGAGCGCTTGCGCTGGGCTTTACGATGCGCGCGTCGATCCTTCTCTGCTTGAGAAAGCTCTTGCTCGTTTAGGTCCATGGCTCAATCCAAATAGAAATAGGTGGGGCAGTTGCTGCCCCACCTATTTTCTCAGGTTTTTATTACTTTAGAACTGGTGCGCCTGCGAAGTCTGCAAGCCAAGTGGCCTCAAGCTCTGCAAGCTTTCCGCTTGCGCGAAGAGCGTCAACTGCTGCCGATACGGCTGCAGTCAAAGGTGATCCCTTATCTAGTACTAGACCGAAGCTATCTCCTGCTTCTGCCCCAGCTAGCTGACCTAGGATTTTTCCTCCGTCAAGCTCAACTGCTGTTAGGTAGAAAGCGGTTGGTAGGTCAACAACAATTGCGTCAACCTGTCCGTTAGCTAGAGCTGCCTTAGCGTCGTCGTTCGAGTTGAATGCCTGTGCTCCAGCAGTTGGCGCGATTACGGTCTCAATTGCGGAGAAGCTTGTTGTTCCGGTAGCTGCACCAATCAACAGTCCCTTCAGGTCTGCAAGTGATGTAGCCTCGGCAGCTTTAGAGCCTGCAACTGTGATTACAGTCTGTGCTGTTGAGTAGTAAGGAGAAGAGAAGTCCACTGCCTCTTGGCGCTCAGGGGTGATTGAGTACTGCTGCAAGTTGAAGTCGAAGTTCTTAGCTCCTGGAGCAATTGCCTCATCGAAAGTTGTGCGAACCCAAACAACATCCTCTGGAGCAAAGCCAAGCTCTGCTGCGATTGCGTAAGCAACTGCTGCCTCAAAGCCTTCGCCAGATTCTGGAGCATCGCCAACAACCCATGGCTCGTAAGCCGGTAGGCCGGTTCCGATGGTTAGCTTGCCAGCGGTAATGGTCTGAAGTTCGTTAGGTGCTGCTTCAGGTGCTGCAGTAGTTGCGCAGCCACTTAGAGTGAGTGCAAGTGCAGCCGAAGTCGCAATTGCGATTGCTGCTTTTTTAACAGAAGAAATAGACATTTGTCTCCTAGTTGAGTTTGTGGGGTTTTCCCTCTTTAAATTTACCGTAAGAGGGTGCCCAAGGGGTGAAGCTGGGGGCTTTACTAGCTTCGAGGTCGAAGGTCGGCAACCATTGGGCAAACAAATGGATCAGCGTTATTGCTAAGACCCACCTTGTTTAGGTGCTTCATGATCGCCACATAGCTTGCCAGAAGGTTCATCTCAACCAATGTGACCTCGTGCTTGCGGC
>CAZKQH010000122.1:0-1949 GCA_964554845.1 uncultured Rhodoluna sp.
ACCAGCAGCACAACCTTGATAAACAGCATCTGTCCGTAGGGGCTAAGTAGCCCTGCTGCATCAGGGATTCGAACATAGCTTGATCCAAGGCCAGATATTCCAACAAACACAAAGCTTGCTAGTGCAAGCGATGAATACCTTGCAGCCATGGGCTTTGCATCTTTCAGCACGTCTTGTTTGATTGCAAACAAGGCAATAAGCCCACCAACCCAGGTGACTATGCCAACTAGGTGCATTCCAAGCGAGTTCACGGCAAGTGAATGATTGGCTGTTCCTGCCGCGTGGCCAATTAGGGCCAGTGGAATCAAGGAGCCAAGTCCTAGGGCTGCCGTCAAAGCCGTAGCGGTAAGGGAAGAAACAGAAAGCGCCAGAATGCTGATTGCAAAGGCAGCTAACAGGTTTAGCGCCAGTGAGATTCCTAGTTCTATCTCAGTGGCGTATACCCAAAGGCCTTGGCTGAAGCTCTGATCTAGTGAAAGCTTTGCCCCAGACACCGAAACAAAGCTCAACACAAAATGCACTGACGCAGCTATCGCCCATACAGCAGCCCCTGCTGAGGCAAGGTTTAGAAGCTTGCGCAAAACAGTCGACTTGTCATTGGCTGCAAAGCCTGCAAACACAAGGGAACCGATGCTAATCGCCATAGCGATATTCATAAGGGCTTTAGCTAGCGGAACTCCGTAGCGAATTACTGGACCGGGATCTGAAAACTGCAGGGCAGCTGCTCCGCCGCCAATTGCAAGGCCCACCAAAACTGCAAGCAATACCCCGAGGGTTGCTACTAAGCCTGCGGAATACGCTCTGGTTTGAAAGGGGTTCACCTCTTAAGCCTAGGTATAAACCTTCCGGTTTTTTTCGAATACTCCGCGTATCCCGCATAAGTACTAGCTAGCAGCTTCTCTTCGAAGCTTGCTTTGTAATTCAGCAGAAGTACTAGAAGTACGAAGAAGATAGCGTGAGGGAAAAACCCGCCAGTAATCATCAGTCCGAAACTGCTAAGAATAAGCCCTGAATAAATAGGGTGTTTTACGTATCTGTATAAACCGTCAGTGACTAACACCGCATTTTTACTAGGCATCGGATGAGCAGTTAGTGATTTGCCGAGTGCCAGGGCTGAAAAACCAAGGATCACAATGCCTAGAAACAGTGAGGTCAAAGAAACCACTGACAAAAGATAGCTAAACACCCCGGTGTTTAGCCCACTTGATGGAACAAAGATCAAAAGCCCCAGCAAAATGAATTGTCCTAGGACAAGTAAATTTCCCTTTAGGCGCTTGGTCATGGCTTTAGCCTAACTTCCGGTTGCTTGAGATTAACAAAAAGACGCTGACCCAATGGGCCAGCGTCTTTTCTTGCTAAGTAAGAATTACTTAACTGAAGCCTTTAGCTTGGAACCTGCAGATACCTTTACGGTGTTTGAGGCTGCAATCTGGATTGTTGCACCAGTCTGAGGGTTGCGTCCGGCACGTGCAGCGCGGTAGCCCTTCTCAACCGAAAGCCAACCTGGAATGGTGACCTTGGTGCCTTTTCTTACCTGGGTAGCGATGGTGTCAAACATTGCGTCAACGATACGGTTGACAGCTGCCTGTGACTCGCCAGTTGATTCTGCGATTGCAGCTACTAGTTCGCTCTTGTTCATGTGGTCCTCCTGGACGATATCAGTGACGTTATGTCCGCTTCAATCTATCGGGGGCCAATTGGCCAAGACCCTACAAATCGTCACGGCGTGTTGCTATGGCTTGAAACTACCAGCTTGACTTGGTAATGCCCGGCAACTCGCCTCGGTGAGCCATATCGCGGAATCTGATGCGGGAAACGCCGAATTTGGCAAGAACTCCGCGTGAGCGGCCATCGATGGCGTCACGGTTTCTTAGTCTTACCGGGGAGGCGTTCTTCGGAAGCTTCTGGAGACCCAAACGGGCCGCCTCGCGCTGGTCATCGGTTGAATT
>CAZKQH010000123.1:0-1911 GCA_964554845.1 uncultured Rhodoluna sp.
CTGCTCAACCAAAGCAATCTGCTCGGCAGATCCTGGAAGGAATTCGTAGTGTCCGGTCTTACCAGTCTGAACCAAGTTGCGATCTGGCCCTGGAACATAAAAGACCGGTGAAAGCTCTTTGTAGCGTCCAGATTCTTCGTTGTAGCTAGCAATGCGGTGACGCATAAACTCTCTGAACACAAAAATTGGCGCCTGAACGTAGAAAGTCATTGAGTTGTGCTCGAACGGTGATCCATGACGATCGCGCATCAGGTAGTTGATTAGACCTCGATCCCGCTTGTCGGTCTCAGAATCTTTGTTTGCCGTTGCAGCCTCAAGGGACTGCTCGCCCTGAGTAGATACTCGGGCAGCAAAAAGTACGTCCTGGTCGCTAGCGTTTGCTCGAACCAGTTCGACCGTGACATCAGATCTAAAAATTACGTCAGACATTCCCACTAGCTTAGCTACTGGCTCGAAACCCCAAAGACAATCCCACGCCGTGCCTAAGGAACCTTGGGGATTTGGGCATAAACCCTCAACCAACTGGGTTGAGTATTTTGGTACTAACCTCTGAAGTAAGCAAAGGACACCCCTTGGACAGCAGGCTCTTAATAATTGGGCTTTTAGTTATCACCGCTTTATTTGCCGGAACCTGGTGGAAATTGAGAACCGGCAGGGCCAAGCTGGTCAAATCCGGCAAGTTGGTTGACCTAAGCAAACTGCAGGCAGAGAACAAAGGTGAGGCAGTCACTTCTTTTGGCGCAACTGCAACCCTGCTCCAGTTTTCAACAGAAGTTTGCAGTATCTGCGTTGCCACTTCAAGGCTCTATAGGGAATTGGAGAGCAAAACTCCAGGTCTGAAGCACATCGAGGTAGACATCACACACCGAATGGACTTGGCTGCTCACTTTTCAATCATGCAGACACCTACCACTTTGATTTTGGACAAACATGGCATGGTTAGAGCCCGCATCGGTGGAGCACCAAGGCAGAACGTAATTGAGGCAGAGCTAAACAAATTGGGGGAAAAATGAAAATAGAACAATTGGATCCACGGGGCCCAAGGTTCGGTGCGGGCATTTCTTCGATACTGATGCTGATCGTGATTTATCTATCACTAGACCCAGCCTCTGAAGCCATTGCGCTAGGCGTGATGGGTTTTGCTGTGGTTATGTTTACATTCGGTTCCGTGCTTGGTCCCGCTCGACACCCATATAGCTTCCTGTACAAATACACCTTGCGGAAGTTCTTGAAGGCTCCGGCATATCTGGAGCCAGCTACCCCCGTTCACTTTGCGCAAGTAATTGGATTAGTGATTACAGGGCTTGGCTTAATACTTGGCCTGTTTGGAATTCCTTACGCTCTACCAATCGCTGCAGCGGCAGCTTTCATGGCGGCTTTCGTGAACGCAGTCTTTGCTTATTGCATCGGCTGTCAGATGTACTTAGGGCTAAAGCGCCTTGGGGCTATTCGCTAAAGAAATTGCTTGGCGCATAGCCTTTCTAGCTCTTGCCCTATCCCCAGCAGCGTCATATGCCAAACCCAGAGCGAACCAAGCTTTCCAATTAGTCTGATCGGCTTCTACATTTTGACGAAACTGTTCGAAAACTTCTTGAGCAGATTCTTTTGTTGGTCTGCCACTCGGGCGAAGCTCAAACGGAAACTGTGGCCAGGCGTCTTCCTTTTTTAGTTGATTGCCTAGCTTTTCAATTCGCAGCCCAAATCGCAGCTCCATAAAGATTCCCCAAAAAGCAATCGCGGGCAAAAACAACATTAGAGAGCCGATTGCAATACCGAGTGGCTCTCCGGAACCAACTAGAGCAAATGATCGATCAGCCACCAGCACCAAGTACATCAGCACTAAAGCACTCATAACCAGGGCGCCGAATTTAGCTGAGGTCAACTATTTTTCCTCAAGTAGGGTTATTATCC
>CAZKQH010000124.1:0-1906 GCA_964554845.1 uncultured Rhodoluna sp.
GCGATTTCAATTTCATGTTCTAACTTGGCCATCCGTGATAACCCAGCCATTGGTTCTCCTTGGCTACCGGTGGACATAAACACCAGCTGAGAATGCTCGTATTTGTTTGCATCCTTTAGATCAACGATTGAATCATCTGGCACCTTCAAAAAACCCAGCTCAGCAGCAATTTGCATATTGCGAACCATGGATCGACCAACTAGAACCACTTTGCGGTTGTTGCTCACAGCGGCATCAATTACTTGCTGAACCCTATGCACGTGAGACGCGAAGGATGCCACAATCACGCGCTTGGTTGCGCGTCCGATGACATCGTGCAGCACGGGACCAATGTCTTTTTCTAGCGGAGTAAAACCTGGTACGTCGGCATTGGTCGAGTCACACAAAAACAGATCTAGGCCAGCTTCACCGATTCTGGCAAACGCCCGAAGGTCAGTGATTCTGCCATCAAGGGGAATCTGGTCCATCTTGAAATCTCCCGTGTGCAGGATGGTTCCAGCTTTGGACTTGATCAAAACAGCAAGAGCATCAGGAATCGAGTGATTCACAGCAATGAATTCAAGTTCGAAATCGCCCATGAGCTCAACATCGCCCTCACGAATGGTGTGAGTGTAGGCAGGTAGTCGGTGCTCCTTGAGCTTGGCCTCGATAAAGGCAAGAGTCAAAGCTGAACCGATGATTGGGATATCTGCTCTCATGCGAAGAAGGTAGGGAACTCCCCCGATATGGTCTTCGTGACCGTGAGTAAGAAATATTCCAATGATGTCGCTCAGGCGATTCTTCAGGTAGCCAAAATCAGGCAGAATCACATCTACGCCTGGCTGATGTTCCTCTGGGAAAAGGACACCGCAGTCAACAATCAGAATCTTGCCGTTGATTTCAAAAACGGTCATGTTTCGACCGATTTCACCAATTCCACCGAGTGGAATGATTCGCATAACGTCTTTTTTGAGTGGAGCCGGATGAGGCAGGGTTAGAACCACAGTCTTCTTTCTTTGACGCTACCTAGTTGTGCCAGCCACCTTCGGCAGCGCACCGCCAGCGGCAGCATTTCTATCTGGTCTAAAGTTTGCAAACGATAAGCCCGGAACTGTTCCGACCTTTTCAATGCCATCTTCAATTCTTGCGGCCTCATCGTCTTCTGGACCGACAAGAGGCAAGCGAACACGAGGTGAAGCAATTTGACCTAATCCGTGGAGAACGTACTTAGCAGCAACGGTTCCTGGAACATTGGTCATGATTGCGCGCTGAAGTGGCTCTAGAGCGTTATGCACCTTGAGCGCGTGGTGAAAATCATTACGGTTGGTGGCATCAACTAATTCTCGGTACGCAGCAGGGGCTACGTTTGCGGTGACACCGATAAGGCCGGTAGCGCCAATTGCGATGTGAGGCAAAACATTTGAATCATCACCGGAGAAATACATCAGGTCGGTTTCGTTCATGATTCTGGATGCTTGTGCTAGATCGCCAACTGCGTCTTTGACCGCGACGATGTTTGGATGCTTGGCAGCTCTGTGAAAAGTCTGCTGAGATATTGCGACTCCAGTGCGACCTGGGATGTCATACAAAATCACCGGCAGATCAGTTGCATCAGCGATCAGTCTGAAGTGAGTCAAGATTCCAGCCTGAGTTGGCTTGTTGTAATAAGGGGTCACGATCATCACGCCATCGGCGCCAGCTTTTTCACTCTGCTTGTACAGCTGCATCGCGTGAGCAGTTTCGTTTGATCCACCACCGGTGATGATCTTTGCTCTGCCGGCAGCAACGGATTTTCCAACCTCCACGAGTTTGATTTTCTCTGCATCGGTAAGTGTTGAAGTCTCACCGGTTGTACCTGTGACGACAACACCGTCGGCACCGTTGGAGATTACGTAATCGATGTGCTTTTCAGTAGAGGCCCAGTCGA
>CAZKQH010000125.1:0-1906 GCA_964554845.1 uncultured Rhodoluna sp.
CTTCCCACTCCAGTAGAGCCAGTGAAGGCAACCTTGTTGACATCCTTGTGGGCAATCAGATCTGCTCCAGTAGCCCCAAAGCCGGTAATGATGTTAACAACACCATCTGGCAAACCAGCCTGCTGGCAAATCTCGGCGAACAATAAAGCTGTAAGCGGTGTTGTTTCAGCGGGCTTTAGAACAACTGTGTTCCCGGCAGCAAGGGCTGGGGCTATTTTCCAAGCCAGCATCATCAGTGGGAAATTCCAAGGGATCACCTGAGCTGCAACACCGTGAGCTTTGGGGTTTACGCCAAGGCCTGCGTAGTCGAGCTTGTCGGCCCAGCCGGCGTAGTAGAAAAACCATGCTGCAACCAGAGGAATATCAGCGTCTCTGGTTTCCTTGATTGGCTTTCCGTTATTTAGAGTTTCGGCAATTGCTAGCTCGCGAGCGCGCTCTTGAATTATTCTTGCGATTCGGTAGAGGTACTTTCCCCGCTCAGCACCGGAGAGCTTAGACCAAACCTTTTCGTAGGCGCTTCTTGCCGCCTTGACTGCTAGATCTACATCCTTGGCACTGGCAGTTGAGATCTCGGCTAGGACCTGCTCAGTTGCAGGGGAAATGGTTTGGTAAGTGTTTGATGGCTTGGTGAACTTGCCTCCAATGAAGTGGCCATAGCTAGATTGGAAGGTAACAAGGGCCCTTGATTCTGGGGCTGGCGCGTATTCAAACATTTCTTACCTCTTAGTCCACGGTCACATAGTCGGGACCGGAATAGTTTCCGGTCTTTAGTTTTTGCCTCTGCATCAAAACATCGTTTAGCAAGCTAGAGGCTCCAAATCTAAACAAATCTGGGGTAAGCCATCTCTCCCCCGCCACTTCCTTGACAACCACCAGATACTTGATGGCATCCTTAGCGGTACGGATTCCTCCAGCTGGCTTTACACCTATCAATACTCCAGTCTGGTCGTACCAGTCCCGAACTGCCTGGAGCATCAAAAGAGTAATAGGTATGGTCGCATTCACTGTCACCTTGCCAGTTGAGGTCTTTATAAAATCGCCACCGGCCAGCATGGCTAGATAGCTAGCCCTTCGGATGTTGTCATAAGTTTGCAGCTCGCCTGTTTCCAAGATCACCTTTAGGTGAGCTTTGGAACCATCGGCTCTGGTGCATGCGTTTTTGACGGCCTGAATCTGCTTATAGACCTCCAGATAGTTGCCCGAGAGAAATGCTCCACGGTCAATAACCATATCGATCTCATCAGCGCCGGCCTTGACGGCATCTTTAGTATCTTGCAGCTTTACCGCAACCGACGCTCTTCCGGATGGAAAGGCTGTTGCAACAGCTGCCACATAAATTCCTGACTTGCCAAGAGTTTGTTTCGCAACTGAAACCATGTCGCCGTAAACACAAATTGCAGCAGGTCTTGGGCAATCAGGATCGGTTGGGTCTGGGGTTAGTGCCTTTAGGCAAAGTGATCGCACCCGATCAGGGGTATCCATTCCCTCGAGGGTAGTTAGATCCATCATCTTGATGGCGGCATCGAGTGCCCAAGCTTTAGAGGTTGTTTTGATTGATCTAGTTCCAAGACCAGCCGCACGAGATTCCAAACCAACTTTGTCTACCCCTGGAAGAGAGTGCAGCCAACGCCGAAGGCTTAAGTTGGTGATCTTGGCACCAACTATTGCTTGAGGTTCACTCTTGGGCAACTTTAATCTCCTTGAACAGCTCCCTCGAGTCTAAAGCAAAGCTTGAAATCGGGCCCAGGAGCCTGATCTCTGCGCTTGCTAAAAATAAAATAAGGTCCGGAAATGAAGAAAATCCAGCTCTCGTGAGAAGAAACTGGATTTTCAGTGCGCCCCCCGGGACTTGAACCCGGAACCCACTGATTAAGAGTCAGTTGCTCTGCCGATTGAGCTAGAGGCG
>CAZKQH010000126.1:0-1892 GCA_964554845.1 uncultured Rhodoluna sp.
TCCATACGTGGTTGCTGGTCTACTGTTTGTATTGCTCGCCATCCCAACTATTCGGTTTGCTGACAGGATAACTGCCCGCTTCACCGCTCGTGAGCAGCAGGGAGTTACGCTGTGATCGACTGGAATCGTCCTAGATTAAAAGTTGTTGGACTCAAGAAGTTCTACGGTGATCGTAGGGTTATAAACGGTGTTGATCTAGAAGTTTTCCCCGGTCAGATCGTGGCACTGATTGGATCATCGGGTTCTGGAAAATCCACCTTGCTTCGCTGTGTGAATCAGATTGAAGATCTAACCGATGGACAGATTTTCTTGGACGGTGAAGAAGTATCTGCGCCGGGTGTGAACCAAGACTTGATCAGGGCCCAAATCGGGCTGGTATTCCAGTCCTTTAATCTTTTTACTCATTTGAGCATTTTGAACAACATCACCCTCGCTCTGAGACACGTTAAGAAGATGGATAAGGATGCCGCAAGTAAGCTTGCCCAGAGCTGGCTAACTCGAATAGGTCTTGGGGATAGGGGAGATTCTTACCCTGACAAGATCTCTGGTGGACAGCAGCAAAGAGCAGCCATCATCCGCGCGGTTGCCATGGAGCCTAAAGTTTTGCTATTGGATGAGGTAACCAGCGCACTGGATCCAGAACTAGTGGGAGAAGTGCTAGATCTAATTCGCGAACTCAAAGCTGGTGGAACCACAATCTTGATGGCAACCCATGAGCTTTCTTTTGCAAGGGAAGTTGCCGACTGGGTTATCTTCCTTGAGCAAGGACAGATCTATGAGCAGGGTGAAGCCAAGGACTTCTTTGAGAAAGCTAGCAAGCCTCGGACTATCGAGTTTCTGTCGAGAATGAGATCTCGTTAGTTCGGCTGATTTTCGTAAAGGTAAAACCCCAACGGTAAACTGCTGCCATGAAGCCAATCGGGAAACCTGCATTCATCGCTGCCATTATTGGTCCGATACAGTCAGTTTTAGGTTGGGTAATCGCAGGCTCGCTTTGGCCTGATTACAATCCTGTGACTCAAACCATTAGCGACCTTGCCGCCTTCGAGTCGCCAGTCAAATGGATTATGTCTGGATTCTTTGTCTTCGGTGGAGTGCTCACTATTATTGCCTCTATTTATGCGCGGACTTTGGCGTTGCCTGGACGCATAGCTTTGTTTGTGTCGGCGATCGCAACTTTCGGCCTGACCATCTTCCCTACTCCTTTGATTGGTTATTCGGTGGAGCATCGCATCTTTGCGATTATTTCTTTTTCGCTCTCGGCTTTTTGGCCAATTCTTGCAATGCGATTTCGAAAAGACGCGCCTTGGATAATCAGACCAACCGCATCGATTATCGGCACCGCCTTGCAGCTTTCCCTAGCAGTATGGTTCTTGAGCACCTGGACAGATCCAGAAACCACAAACGTTGGCGTTTGGGAACGGGTGGTGACTGTAAGTCAGGCCCTCTACGGATCAATAGTGGTAATCACCATTTATCTTGGGTCTAAGCGACGCAAGGCAACAATTAGTAGATAAAATCGAGGAACAAGCACCCCAGCAATAAGGAGAAAAACCATGGCACAAAAAGAACAGAAACCACAGAAGAGCGACAAGAAGGCTCCAGCAAAGACTCTGAAGGAAAAGCGCGCCGACAAGCAAGCCAAGAAGAACCGCTCTTAGTTCAAAGAAGTACCGGCAGGGCCTTGGACATCTCGGTTGAAGCTAGCAGCTAGATTTCCTTGTGAAAACCTTGTTGAAGCTTCTAGTTGCAGTTTCAGTGCTAGCTATGATTACTGGCTGCGCACAATTGGAAGCTTCTCAAGTTCCGGAGCCCACTGCCTCAGAAACTGAGCCGGCTCCAGATGGCGAAGCTGTTGCCTGCTCAGGCAGCATTCAGGGCGAAATTGAAAA
>CAZKQH010000127.1:0-1775 GCA_964554845.1 uncultured Rhodoluna sp.
GAATCCATTTGGATACCAATTCTTTTTGAATGATCAAAGAAAGAAACTAATCAACCGACGGTAGCGCCAATGCGCTTGCCTCTGGTGTGCTCGGGCTTGCAGGCTAGGTTTTCAGGCTTTGCCACACACTCATCACACAGCAGCACTAGATCTCTGCAAGCTAGGGAAGAGCAGTCGTGGAAGTTACTGGTTTTGCCACCACAAGCTTCGCACTCACCGATTGTTTTAGCTTCTGGTGAAAAGTCCATCTTCATGCGGTCATCATAGACGTAAAGGGATCCTTCCCAAAGCCCCTTATCGCCATCCTCCTCGCCGTAGCGAACGATGCCGCCCTTCATTTGGTAATCCTCTTGGAAACCGCGGTTTTTCATGGCAACGGACAAAACCTCGCACCGGATACCTCCGGTGCAGTAAGTGACCACTGGCTTGTCCTTCAGGTGGTCATACTTTCCTGATTCAATCTCTTTGACAAAGTCATGAGTTGTTTCAACATCCGGAACAACTGCGTTTTTGAACTTGCCAATCTTGGCCTCAAAAGCATTGCGCCCATCAAAAAACACAACCTCATCGCCGCGCTCAGAAACCAGCTGGTTGACTTCCTCAGGCTTTAGGTGCTTGCCACCACCGATGATTCCCTTGGGTCCAACCTTTAGCTCTTCGGTAGCTCCGAAGGCAACTAGTTCGCTGCGGGATCGAACTCTTAGTCTTGGAAAATCATTGCCGGTGCCATCAGACCACTTGAAATCGATCTTGTTGAAACCTGGGTACTCCTTGGTGGCGCGGGCATACTTCTTTAGTGCTTCCATATCTCCTCCAAGGGTTCCATTGATGCCGTGCTTGGAGATAAGAATGCGACCTTTTAGTCCCAGTGATTCACACAGGGTGCGCTGCCAAAGCTTCATGGCTTCGGGGTCCGGAACCGGGGCAAAGCCGTAATAGAGAATGATTTTCTGCAGGTCCACAGCAAAATTCTAGCCTTTAGGGTTCTCTAGAATAAAGGGATGAAACTTACTCCAGGTATTGACGCCTCATCGTTAGACAAGCAAACAAGAGCCCAAGACGACCTGTTTAGACACGTTAATGGCACCTGGCTCGATAACACCGATATTCCCGAAGATAAGGCCATCTACGGAAGCTTCCATATGCTTGCCGATGCTTCTGAAGAAGCAGTGAAGCTAATCCTGGAAGAAGCAGCAGCTAACCCAAAACCAGGCGTCAGTCAGCAAATCGGCGATCTCTACGCCAGCTTCTTAGACGAAGCAAAGGCTAACGAGCTTGGCGCAGAGCCAATCAAGGCAGACCTTCGCCAAGTTGAAGACCTAAAGACATTAGGCCAAGCAACCAGATTGTTGGGGGAGTTTGAAAGAACCGGTACCAGCGGCATCTTCGGAATGTATGTCGATAACGACCCGAACGATCCAACCAGATACCAGGTCAACTTGTACCAGGGTGGCTTAGGTCTTCCCGACGAGGCTTACTACCGTGAAGACAAGCACAAGCAAATCCTTGAGGCTTACCAGGTTCACGTTGGCAAAATGTTCGCGCTCGCCGGCTGGGACAAAGAAAAGTCAGAATCAGCGGCAAAAACAGTAGTTGAGTTTGAAACCAAACTTGCCTCAAAGCACTGGGACAACGTTGCAACCCGCGATGCCGACAAGACCAACAACCCAACCAAATTCGCTGACCTACAAAAGCTCACCCCAACATTTGACTGGAACCTATGGTTCGAAGGAGCGGGCATCGATCCTAAGGTTCTAGCAGAGTCGATTGTGATG
>CAZKQH010000128.1:0-1745 GCA_964554845.1 uncultured Rhodoluna sp.
GATCAGCGGTAATCTGCGCTAATTGACGCTTCATTGACATAATCAGTTCGGCTTGAGTCTGAATGTCGGATGCAGTTCCACCGAAACCACCTAGTGGCTGGTGAAGAAGTACTCGAGTGTTTGGAGTTGCGTAACGCTTGCCCTTGGTTCCGGAAGATAGCAGGAACTGTCCCATGGAAGCTGCCATACCAATGCCAACGGTCACAATGTCGTTGGGCACGTACTGCATGGTGTCATAGATGGCCATACCTGCAGTGATTGATCCACCAGGTGAGTTGATGTAAAGGTAAATGTCCTTGGTGGAATCTTCCGCTGCTAGGAAGAGGATCTTTGCACAAATGTCATTTGCGTTGTCATCTCTTACTTCGCTTCCAAGCCAGATGATTCTGTCCTTCAGCAACCGTTCAACGGTTGAGAACTTGTCCATAGCTTTTTCTGCCATTAGTAGCTTGCTCCTAGTTGTGGTGGGGCCTATCTGGAACAAAGATACTTCCAAAAAAGCCAAGAATCGGCCTTGTTCGCCGAGGGCAATAAAGTGTGTGTCTTAGTCGTGGTCGTGGCCAGCGTGGGTCTGCTCTGGAGTAGCCGTGCCCTTTAGAAACTCAGTTAGATCCACAGCCGCTCCTGCCTTATCGGTGACGACCGCCTCAGACAATACCGCGTGCAGGGCCTTGCGTCTTTAGGCCTCACCAACAAATGCTGGAACTTGCCCGTTTTTACTTAGGGTCTCGATGAATTCGTTTGTGTCCATGCCGTAGTTCTGGCTGCTCATAACCAAGTACTGCATTAGCTCCTGTTCGTTGACTTTTACCTTCTCAGCTTCCGCAATTTCATCAAGCAACATTTGGACTTTGAATGACTTCTCAGATTCCTCAGTTACCTCGGCGCGGTGCTTGTCATCCTGTAATCTGCCTTCGCCTTCAAGGTGGCGATGAACATCAGACTCAATGGTGGCCTTAGAAACTTGAACATCGACAAGCTTTAGAAGGTTGTCTGTCAAAACATTTCTTGCTTGAGCACCCTGAGAGAAGGTCTTGGCCTTGGCAATTTGAGCCTCTATGTCGTCCTTGAGCTCTTTCAACGTATCGAACTGGCTTGCCATTTTGGCAAAAGCATCATCGGCTGCTGGAAGCTCGCGTTCTTTTACGGCGATTACCTTCACCGTGACTTCAGCCTCAACTCCAGCCATGTCACCGCCAACTAGCTTGGATCGGAAAATTGTGGTCTCACCGGCAGTCAAGGTATCGATTGCCTCATCGATACCGTCAAGAAGATTTCCTGAACCAACTTCATAAGAGATGTTCTCCGCTGAGTCAATTTCTTTGCCTTCAATGGCTGCGCTCAGGTCGATGGCTACAAAGTCACCCTTTTTGGCTGCGCGTTCGACTGTCTTGAGAGTTCCAAAGCGAGCGCGAAGAGCATCTAGTTCTTCCTCAACTTCTTTGCCGGCAACCTTGATGGTGTCAACTTCTACCTTTATCCCTTTGTAGCTAGGCAACTTAATCTCTGGTCGTACCTCGACCTCAATTTCAACAACTAGGTTGCCCAGGAAAGTCTTCTCATCCGGTGAGGCCTTCACGTCGGCTTGTGGCTGGCCCAGAGGGCGCAGTTTGGCTTCTTCTAGCGCCTTTTTGTAGATGCCGTCGAGACCATCGTTTATGGCGTGAGCCAAAATAGCTGGGCGACCAACTCGTTGATCCAAAATCGCAGCTGGTATTTTGCCTTTTCTAAATCCTGGGACATTG
>CAZKQH010000129.1:0-1706 GCA_964554845.1 uncultured Rhodoluna sp.
CTGGCAATATCCCAACCACCACTGCATCGGCTGGTAGATCTTTAGCTACCTTTAGCGCGGCAGCTGCAGCCATCCCACAACTAGGTCCTACCATCAAGCCTTCTTCGCGAGCAAGCCTTCTGGTGATCTCGAAGCTTTCGGCATCTGGCACCGGAATCACTTCGTCTACTACTGATGCGTCATAGGCAGCCGGCAAAAAGTCATCGCCTCGGCCAACACCTTCAACCAGGTACGGCATCGAATTGGTTTCGGTCTTGGAATAGATTGAACCCTTCGGGTCACAACCAATTACCTGAACCTTGCCGTTGCTTACTTCCTTCAGATACTTTCCAGTTCCGGAAATGGTTCCACCGGTTCCAACACCAATGACAACATGGGTGACTTTGCCTTCGGTGTCCTTCCAGATCTCAGGCCCAGTTGAGGCGTAGTGCGAAGCAGGACCATTCAGGTTCGAGTACTGATCTGGCTTGAAGCCGCCAGGAATCTCTTTGGCTAGGCGATCACTTACCGAGTAGTAAGAGCGAGGGTCCTCGTGAGCCACGGCCGTTGGGCAAACAATCACTTCAGCGCCATAGGCCTTCAAGGTGTTGCGCTTGTCCTCGGCAACTTTGTCCGGGACAGTAAAGATGCAGCGGTAGCCGCGCTGCTGAGCAATTAGAGCAAGTCCGATACCGGTGTTTCCCGAGGTTGGCTCAACGATGGTGCCACCTGGTCTTAGTTGACCAGAGGCCTCGGCGGCATCGATTAGCTTTTCAGCAATACGGTCCTTGATTGAACCACCGGGATTGAAGTATTCAACTTTGGCTAAAACCGTGGCCTTGATACCTTCGGTCACCGAATTGAGCTTTATAAGAGGTGTGTTTCCGATTAGCTCAGAGACGTGGTTTACATACTTCATACCCTTAAGCCTAGGGATAGATAGGCAACGGGCAAAACCCA
This sequence comes from uncultured Rhodoluna sp., assembly GCA_964554845.1. Lineage (GTDB taxonomy): Bacteria > Actinomycetota > Actinomycetes > Actinomycetales > Microbacteriaceae > Rhodoluna. Next base: position 940 of record CAZKQH010000129.1, read on the forward strand.
GCCCTTAGGCAGGTTAATGACAGTTATGGCAGTTATCCTTGACAAGCAAATGTCCGAAAAAACCCAAGTCCTAGAGGTTTCGGCTCCCGATCTGATAGATCGGGAGTTTATTCACGAGGTGTTCTCCCACGACGAATTCGGGGAACTTCGGACCTTCGTGCCTCTTACCAACCACCAGCTGATCTTTCAGCTTGAAGCCCTGGGCTTTGAAACCGGCAGGCAATTTTCCAAGGGCAAAAACCGCTTCCAGCGATTAAGACTTGATCGCTACGAATACATAGCCTTCCTTGCTAGGCAAAAGATGACCGAACACGGACTCCAAGCTCCTTGGGAATTCATCTTTGACTCGGCCAAGCAAAGAGCGGGGCTTTGCAACTACACCGACCATCAGATATCGCTTTCTAAATACCTGGTTCAGTACCACTCGCTTGATCAATCAGAACAAGTGATCTTGCACGAGGTTGCTCACGCGCTCGCCGGAAAAGATGCCGGGCATGGACCGAACTGGAAACAGATCGCCAAATCAATTGGCTATCGAGGAGAAAAGTTCACCGGTAAAGAAATTGCTGAGCAAACAGCCAAGTGGATTGGTGAGTGCAAAAACGGTCACCGTCACTACCGATACAAATCCCCAAGAGCCCAGCTTGCCTGCGGCTACTGCGGTAAAGGCTTTAACAGAAAGTTTTTGATCTCTTGGACCGAAAGAGCAGCCTAAATAGCCTGGATGTAGTTGATTAGCAAAAGGCTAATCAACGCACCACCAGCGA
>CAZKQH010000130.1:0-1696 GCA_964554845.1 uncultured Rhodoluna sp.
ACCCTGGTTCATGTCAACGTGGGTCATCAGGTGATACATGCTCGGGGTGTCATAAGGAGATGCACCAAGAAATACAGCAGGGAAGTTCAAGATCTTCTTTAGTCTTTCGTCCTTGACGTACTTGCCCGAGAAGGCATATAAAGAAGTCACCAGATGAGATAGGAACCTAGGTGCTTTGCCCAGTACTTCTTTATTGGTGAAGCTTTTGGTGTTCTCAAAGTTTGTATATAAGAAGTGCTTCATCGACAAGTCGTAGGTTTCTTTGGCCGAATCCAGATACTGCTGCAGCTTCGCTCCAGCTCCTGGCTCAATCGAGTCAAACAGGGCTTTGTTCTTGTCCAGATCCTGAACGATCATTAGCTTTTCGTCGCGGCCTTCGTTTCTGGTCTGATAGGCGGGCTCAAGCTTTACAAGCTTGAGCTCCTTGTCAGCGGTTGTTCCCATTAGCTTGAAGAACTGATCAAAGGCATCGGGCATCAGGTACCAAGAAGGTCCCATGTCGAAAACGAAGCCATCTTTTTCCCAGATGTAAGCTCGGCCACCAACTTTTTCGCGGGCTTCCAAAAGTGTCACCTTCATACCGGCTTTGGCTAGCAATGCGGCGCTAGCAAGACCGGCGATACCGCCGCCTACAACAACTGCGGTTTTCTGAGTCATTTAGGGACCACTCCAATTAGGGCTTTGATTACGATAAACAGCTTTGTGATGTTTGGAACAGAGATGCGTGCCTTCAGCATTTGCTCAGCCGGGGTTTTCTCAATGCGGTTGGCCAATTCGGTAAAGAGCATCTGGGCAGCCGATACTGCCTTGCGCGAGCTAGTAGGTAAGAACTTCAAAGCCTGGCTAGAGGTGCTTAGGTCTGCCCTAATGTCAGCCAATAATTCTGCTTTTTGAGTTTCGTTGAAGCTTGCAGGGTTTACATCTGGGAAGTAGCTGCGGCCAAGCTTTTCAAAATCAGCCGATAGGTCCCTTAGGAAATTAACCTTCTGGAAGGCAGCTCCAAGCGCTCGGGCGCTTCTAACAATTGTGGTGTAGTCCTGAAGTGAGAAATCGGATTCTTTGATGAAGGCGTGCAGGCACATAAGGCCTACTACTTCCGCTGAACCGTAGACATACTTACTGAACGACTCAGGGGTGTGCTTTCTTGGCCAAAGGTCCATGCGCATCGAAGCAAAGAAGGGTTCGATGATGCCTCTGGCAAAACCGGTTTCGTTGGCGGTTTTTGCAAATGCGTGAACTACCAGGTTGGTGGAAAACTGAGACCTGAGAGTTTTGTAAATTTCAGCCTCGAGCTGATCTAGGGCAACCGATGGCTCAACATTTCCGCCGCCGCTTCTTGCCTCTGCGGCAGCGCCATCGACGATTTCGTCGGCAACTCGAACCAAAGCATAGATGTTTCTAACGTGCTGGCGAATTTCGGGAGCCAATAGCTTGGTGGCAACCCCAAAGGAAGTTGAGTAAGAGGCGATAACCGCGTTTGAGGAGCGCTCGGCGGCCAGGGTATAAAGCTCCAACGAGCTCGGCTGGGATTTGTTTGACATCATTACCTATTATTCAGGCTTATTCTGACCTTCCTGCCCAAATATTCCCCATCCCAAGCCTTCAAGTAGCAAGTTAGACTTAAGGGCATGACCAACCACATGAAACCTCGAAGCCATGCCGTAACCGACGGAATTGAGCGGGCTCCAGCCCGCGG
>CAZKQH010000131.1:0-1098 GCA_964554845.1 uncultured Rhodoluna sp.
AAGAGCTGGGGATGCCTTCGAGCGAGGTATCGCTTCTTCGTGTGCAACGGATTCAGCGAAAACTTCGAGTGTAAATCTTGGACTCCCTAGCCTTCGCGTCAAGTAAATGAGCTCACAGCTAATTGCCGTGGTTGGCGCCACAGGCACAGGAAAAAGTGAGCTTGCGCTCGAGATCGCTGAATACATCAATAGCCTTGGGCAAAGAGCAGAAATCGTAAATGCCGACGCTATGCAGTTATACAGGGGCATGGACATTGGAACAGCAAAACTTCCTGTTGCACAGCGCCGCGGAATCACACACCATCTCATCGACGTCCTTGAGATAACCCAGGAATCCACCGCGGCTGAGTATCAGAGGCTTGCTCGGGCGAAGATTCTACAACTTCAGGAATCCGGCATTATTCCAATCCTTGTTGGTGGCTCGATGTTGTATGTGGCATCATGCCTGTACAACTTTGAGGTTTCCGATAGGTACGAAGGATTCAGGGCACAGCTTGAAGCCGAACTTATCGAGCACGGCCCACTTCACATGCACAAAAAACTTTCCGAACTCGACCCAATCGCAGCAAGCCGGATTATCCCTGAGAACGGAAGACGAATAGTAAGAGCGCTAGAAATTGTGATGATAACTGGTGAACCATTTGCAGCTTCATTGCCCGAAAAAATTGAATCTTGGCAACCGGTTCTCGAATTCGGCCTTCGAATGGAACGAGAGCAACTGCTTCCAAGGCTCGAAAAGCGTGTGTTGAAAATGTGGGAAGAGGGTCTAGTAGGGAAAGAAGGTCTACTCATCTGAGCATCCCGGTGGGCTAGTAAGCCAGAAACAATTGCCATCGGTTATGCGCAGGCGTTGGGTGAGTTAGATGGCGAGCTAACCCGCGAAGAAGCTATCGCCTCAACGGTTCAGTTGACGCAGCGCTACGCCAGAAGGCAAGTGAGTTGGTTCAAGCGAGATGATCGCATTAATTGGCTTGAGGCACTGGATACAGAGCTTCTGGCAAAGGCAGTTGAACTGATACACAACGATGGCATCCTGGGCAATCGGTCCTAGGCTTTATACATGTCAAAAATTGCGTTCACCAAAGGCCACGGCACCGG
>CAZKQH010000131.1:1108-1664 GCA_964554845.1 uncultured Rhodoluna sp.
AATGACTTTGTATTGATTCTGGACGCAGATGGTGCTCTGACGCTAAACAAAGGACAGATATCCAGGATTTGCAACCGTCATTTTGGCATCGGCGCAGATGGTTTGATTCGTGTGGTGAAGTCTAAAAATCTTCCTGAAGGCAAGGCGATATTAGCTGAGGAGCCAAACGCAATTTGGTTTATGGATTACTACAACGCGGATGGCTCAGCAGCTGAGATGTGCGGAAACGGTATTCGCGTCTTTGCAAGGTATTTGACTGAGCGCGGTCTAGCAACAATTACCGATGGCGCCACACTTCCAGTCGGAACTCGTGATGGAGTAAAAGACATCACCAAATCTTCAAATGGTTTTGCAGTTGATCTCGGGCGTTGGCGTCTTGATGGGGAATCTGAAGTAGAGGTATCTGGCTTGAAGGTAGCCAGGCCAGCTCAAGGAATTGACGTTGGTAACCCTCACGCTGTTGTTGCTCTAGCTAGCGATACTGAGCTTTCTGCGCTTCGTCTTGTGGATACCCCTCTAATCAAACCAGTTCCCGAATCGGGTGCCAATGTTGAAT
>CAZKQH010000132.1:0-1609 GCA_964554845.1 uncultured Rhodoluna sp.
GAATCAAGACTTGGCAAGCCTGCCTAGCTGTACCAAATAGAAAACGGGAGAATCATGACTCAAGCTACTGCTGCACCTTTGGGCCGACCGAGAATCTCGCCGGCAACAATCGCTTTAGTAATTCTGGTTGGAATCGGAGCGATTCTGTTTAGCGTGGCTGATCTTTACACCAACGTTCTCTGGTTTGACCAGCTTCGCTTCTTGAACGTTCTTACAACACAGATTTTCGCTCAGTCGGCACTGTTTGCAGCAGGTGCTGTTTCGTTTGCACTAATAACCGGAATTAGCTTGTGGCTTGCTTACCGATTTAGGCCCGTCTACATCCGTTTCCCGGACGAGAACTCTCCTTTTGAGCAGTACCGCCAGCTACTAGAGCAGCTTCGTCGCGTAGTGATGGTTGGTGTTCCACTAGGTCTAGGTGTTCTGGCAGGACTAGCGGTTGCTCCGTCCTGGGGAATTGTCCTTAGCTATTTAAATAGAACACCGTTTGGCGAAACGGACCCGCAGTTTGGCTTGGATATCTCCTTCTACATTTTCGAACTTCCATTCCTGGTTGGTCTGGTCGGATTCCTATCCGGTGCATTCCTAATTAGCTTGCTTCTAACCGCTGGTGTTCACATCATTTACGGCAGCATCAAATTCAATGGTCGTGACACATTTGTGTCCAAGGCTGCGCGCATTCAGATTGGCCTGTTGGCATTTTTGTACCTACTGGTTCAGGGTGGATCGCTTTGGTTGGATCAGTACCTAACCATGACTAGCTCAAGCGGACTATTCACTGGAGCTACTTACTCGGATGTCTACGCGGCAATTCCTGGACTTCAGATTCTGGCACTAATTTCTGTCGTGGTTGCACTGTTGTTCTTGGTGGCGGCATTTGTTGGTAAGTGGCGCCTTCCGGTTATCGCAACCGGTCTGATGGTTGTTAGCTCACTCATCCTGGGTGGCTTATTTCCCTGGGCGGTTCAGACTTTTCAAGTCGTACCAAACGAGCGAACACTAGAAGCGCCATATATTGACCGCAACCTATCCGCTACTCGCGCAGCCTACGGGATCGATGATGTTTTGAAGGTTGAGTACAACGCCACAACCGATGCAACCCCTGGCGCCTTGCGCGAAGATGCTGAGACTACCGCCTCGATTCGAATTATTGACCCAGCTTTAGTCAGTGCTTCGTTTAGACAGCTCGAGCAGTTCCGTCAGTACTACAACTTCCCGAACTTACTTGATGTCGGTCGCTACAACATAGATGGAGTAGTTCAGGACACCGTATTGGCCGTTCGTGAACTAAACCAAGCAGGACTTGGAGATTCACAGTCTTGGTATAACAACACCATCGTTTACACCCACGGCTACGGAGTGGTTGCAGCTTTTGGAAACCAGCGAACCGTTGATGGTCAGCCGGTGTTTATGCAATCAGGTATCCCAACCACTGGAAAGCTTGGCACCTATGAGCCACGCGTTTACTTCGGTGAGAACTCACCTGCCTACTCAATCGTTGGAGCGCCTGAGGGAGCAGAGCCTCTAGAGCTTGACTTCCCTGCCGGTGAGGGTGAGAACGACCAGACCTACAACACCTTCTCCGGTGATGGAGGCCCGAAGATTTCTG
>CAZKQH010000133.1:0-1604 GCA_964554845.1 uncultured Rhodoluna sp.
CGCAGATCTGCGCCAGCAGGATGAGCACATCCAGTCTGAAATCTTTGGACCGGTTATCACTGTCCAAAAGTTCAAGGACGCTGACGAAGCCCTGCGCAATGCCAACGATGTGAAGTATGGTCTTGCCGCCAGCGTATGGACATCGAATCACACCACCGCAATGCGCTTTAGCAAGGGTCTGAACTTTGGTTGCGTGTGGATCAACACCCACATCCCACTCGCGGCTGAGATGCCACACGGTGGATTCCGTCACTCCGGATACGGCAAGGACCTATCGATGTATGGCTTTGAGGATTACACCCGCATCAAGCACGTCATGAGCTACATCGGAGACTAATCCACAGCTTTGAATTCTTCGACTAAACCTGCCTGATTCTCAGGCAGGTTTAGTTTCTATGCAACTGATCTTTTACTTGCCATCTCTAATCATCGGCGTAACCGCAGGCTTTTCGAGTGGCTACTGGCAACTGGCACTGATTAGCACGCTGATGGTTTCGCTAATGCTCGGGGTTTCGCTCTATAAGAATCGCTACCCGGTATTTGAGCCCGATTCGAAAATCTATGTTTCCGCCGGTCAAGTGGCGATAGCTAATCGCGTGCTACCAAGAATTGAACTGCTTTGGAAAAAGCAGTGGCATGAGCTACTGGTTGCCAATCATGCACGTCAAATTGCACCAGATTTTCTGGCCTGGACTAAAGATCAAATCCTTGAGCATGGCTTTGATTTAGATCAATCGCAATCGCTGCAACTTTGGATTGGGGCAAACAACTCGAGCCAGAAAGTGTTGAGTCTTGCAACGGCGGGACCACATCTGATCATTGTTGGTCCAACCGGCTCTGGAAAATCAGAGCTCTTGAAACTACTTATGTATTCGCTTCTTCAACAAAGCTCCTGCGATTTGGTGCTATTTGATTTCAAGGGTGGAGCCACCCTCGAAAGCTTTGAACAGCACGCTGTTGGTTTGGCAACCGATCTAGCCCCTTCGAAGCAGACGCAACTCTTGGATTTTGTTTCGGGGGAGCTTAAAACAAGAGAACAGATTTTTGCTTCTCGCCAGGTGTCTGGAATTGAGCAGTTTAATGAGCTTGGGGAGCAGATGCCTGAACTTGTCGTTGTGGTCGATGAATTTGCAGCGGTTTTGGCAACCGGGGCAAAAGCCATTTCTTGTCTGGAGGATGTATGTGCCAGAGGAAGATCCCTTGGTATTCACTTGATTGCAGCAACTCAGTCCCTGACCGGAATACCCCGATCGATGCTCACAAACTTGCGGGCACGAATTGCTATGGCAAGTTCAGATCCAATTGACTTGGTTCAGCTTGGTATGAATCCAGGCAAACTATCTCTTGCCGCGGTTACTGGGTGGGGAAGTGGCTATTTAGCTACAGCTAATTCAGCGGCTGAAGGATTTTACTTTCCCTTAGGGTTTACGCCAAAGCCGAAGCTAGAGGTTTTGATTCCATCTGGTGAGCAACCGCTACCGGCTCGTTCACAACTGCTCCGGCAAATGTGTTCAAGCCCAGAGCTAGCGCAGGATCAGCCTGAAGAGCCAGCTTCCATCCCAGAGTCGCAATTGCTTTCACGTATGGAAGGGTTGCGTTGGTCA
>CAZKQH010000134.1:0-1586 GCA_964554845.1 uncultured Rhodoluna sp.
AAAGCAAACGCATCCTTGGATAGCTCAACCGAATAAACCCTCGAACCGGCAACTTCAGTATTGAGCGCGATGGAAATGGCTCCGCTTCCAGAACACAAATCCACAATCACTGGATTCTGAATTGATTCAATCTTTTGAATCGCCAGATCAACAAGTTGTTCTGTCTCAGGACGCGGGATAAAAACGCCGGGTCCAACTTCTAGCTCTAGATACCTAAAGGGGGCAAGACCAGTGATGTGCTGAATGGGCTCTCGCTTTTCGCGCCTTTTTACAGCTTCTAAAAAATCAGCAAGTCTGTTCTCTGGGAAACTCTCTCCTGTTATTGCCAGCAAAGTAAGTTCAGATCTGGTGGCTTCGAGAATGAAACATCCTAGAAGTTCAGCATCCACGCTTGGAGATAACACTCCAGCGGCGGAGAACTTGTCGGTAGCTAATTCCAGTGCTTCCGAAACCAGCATTTATTTCTGCCCTAGTGCTGCCAGTCTGGCTTCTTCGTCCGTCTGAATCGCGGACTGGACCACCGGTTCTAGAGCACCATCCATGACCTGATCTAGGTTGTAAGACTTGTAGCCTGTTCGATGATCGGCAATTCGGTTTTCAGGAAAGTTGTAGGTTCTAATCCGCTCTGATCGGTCAACGGAGCGAACCTGAGATTTTCTAGCCGCCGACTGCTCGGCATCGATAGCTTCTTGCTTGGCAGCTAAAAGTCGCGCTCGAAGCACCCGCATCGCAGCTTCTCGGTTTTGTAGCTGAGACTTCTCGTTCTGCATAGAAACCACGATGCCGGTTGCAAGGTGAGTGATTCGAACAGCAGAGTCAGTGGTGTTAACGGACTGTCCACCAGGACCAGAAGAGCGGAAAACATCCACACGGATATCGTTTGGACTAATCTCGACTTCCTCGGGAGCATCAACCTCAGGGAAGACCAAAACTCCCGCCGCTGAAGTGTGAATGCGCCCCTGCGTTTCAGTCACTGGAACGCGCTGAACGCGGTGAACACCGCCCTCAAACTTCAGGTGTGCCCATACTCCTTCGGCAGGGTCATTGGAATTTCCCTTGATTGCAAGTTGAACATCTTTGTAGCCGCCGAGGTCAGACTCATTTTTATCGAGAATCTCGGTCTTCCAACCCTTTGAGTTGCAGTACTGGATGTACATGCGCAAAAGATCTGCAGCGAATAGGGCGGACTCAGCACCGCCTTCACCGGCCTTGATTTCCATGATTACATCTCGACCATCGTCAGGATCTCTAGGAATTAGCAAGCGACGGAGTTTCTCGTTGGCCTCTTGAAGCTTTTGCTCGACTGCAGGCAATTCAGTTGCAAATGCTTCGTCTTCTTTTGCAAGTTCTTTAGTTGCAGCCAAGTCTTCGTTTAGCTCAACAACTTGATGGTAGGCCGAAACGATTGCACTAACCTCCGCATAGCGTCGGTTTAGCTTCTTAGCTAAGGCTGGATTCTGATGCACTGCTGCATCAGATAACTGCTCCTGAAGCGAGGCGTGCTCAGCCAGCAGGGGCTGGACTGAATCGAGCATTATTCTCCGTCAGACCCTGATGGAATCGGCATGGACTTTTGAACCTGCATT
>CAZKQH010000135.1:0-1573 GCA_964554845.1 uncultured Rhodoluna sp.
TTCTGGCATCTTCGTACCAGCAGTACCTGAAGTACGGAACTAAAGCTGATTACGAAGAGTGGCTACATTCAGTTCTGGACGAGCCAGGAGTTTCGAAAGTCAACCCAACCTTCTGGAAAAGACACATGCATGGTGATGTCGTTGCTCGTTGGAGCGAAGTGTTTGGAGCTCAAGCAGTGACCGTTGTGATTGCGGATGAGTCTAAGCCGGAGTTTCTCTTTGACTGCATGAATGAAATTCTTGGAATAGACAAAGGCTTCTTGAAAGCCCAATCCACCGGAAGCAATCGGTCGCTGTCTTCAGAAGAAGTGTCTTTGCTGCTTGAACTAAACCGAAAATTTCCAAAGGAACGTGAATGGTCTGAGTATTTGACTTTTATTCGTAACGGGTATATTCGGCAGCTAACAGACCACGTTCCAGTCAAAAAAGATTCACCAAAATTGCTCACTCCAACCTGGGCCATAGAAAAGGCAAATGGAATTGCGACTAACTCCAAGCAAAAAATCAATTCTTTGGGAGTGAAAGTCCTTGGAGATCTTGAGTCGCTCGATACTGCAACAGTTCCAACCGGAGAGCCCACCTACCCAACTTCGATAGACATCGAAACTGTTGCGGCAGCAATGCTGGGCTTTGATAGAACGCTCGCAAAAAGACTTCCTGGTAGGTGGATTCTCTCTGCACTGAAAAACAAGATAAGGGCTCAACTTCGATTTTTAGATCGATAGAAAAATCAACACTCAGCAAATCCACAGCAACCGATCCGCAATTTACTGCAAGCCCTAGGCGCCTGGCTAAAGAGCTCAATCTATACTTGAGAAAATGAGCACTTCCAAGCCCATCGTCAAGGTGACAAGCACCAATACCCTTGCAGAGCTATTGAAATTCTACGTTGACGCAAATGACGATATCGTGCTGCTGGATGAAAACTCAGTAATCACCGAACCCCACCTTCAGCTACTCACCGACTTTCCAAGATCAGCTTCCGCAGCCCTTGTTGGCAAGCAAACTGATTCTGCTGACACACTCGTTCGGGCAACCCAGGTCGTTTCAGCCTCTAGCGCCAGCCACAAACCAACGGAGGCTAACCGCGTTTTCGCTGGCGCAATTCGTCTTTCCAAAAAACAAGCCGCTGAAATCACAAAGGCACTCCAAGCGGCTCTTGCCAAAAACGCCAAGGGCCACGCCCTTGACCTTTTGCTGGTTGCTTTGATTCGAGCCACAATCAAGGTCGATGCCGTTGAACTCGTTGCCGCGCCCTTTACCAGAAGCAACGACGAAACTGTTCGGGCTGAAACTACCAAGGCAATCTCCAAGATCAAGATTCCAGTTCTTCGTCTAAAACTTGCCAACCGAGCGAATGACGGGTTCTTCTCCGTCTTTTTCTTAAGGCGCGTTTCCAAGCTTCTAACTTGGGTCGCGGTCAAGATTGGCGCCACCCCAAATCAAGTCACAATCGCATCCTTCGCAATTGGCCTCTACGCAGCGTATTTGTTCGCCCAGGGAGACACTTGGTCATTGATTGGCGGAGCCATCTTGCTGCAAGTCAGCATCATTGTTGACTGTGTTGACGGTG
>CAZKQH010000136.1:0-1552 GCA_964554845.1 uncultured Rhodoluna sp.
GCAGTCACCAGCCACGCGGATTGTAACAACAGCCGGCGCTGCCGTTGCAGAAGCAGCAGTTACCCAATTGACGTTCTCTAGATCGTTGACAACAATCGCAGCAGGTCGAGATAGGTAGTTAAAGGCGACTACACCTGCACCGGAACCCACAGCTGCACCAATGATTGCTCCCAAAACTGCAACAGAGGTGGCAGTAAAGAAAGTCAGGCGCTTTTCGCGGACTCGCTTTTTCTTGGCTTTAGAAGGCGTTAGAGAAACCGGTGGGTCAAACAGAAACTGGTTGTTGTAGCTGTTCTTGCGACTGAGTGAGCTTTGCTCGGGTTCTAGCTTGGTCAATGCGGTGGCCTTTCGTCTGCTCCAATAATGACAAATTTGTCTGAACAGATACTGAGAGAAACCCTAGACCAAGCAGATAGATTCCCCAGAATTGCCTAAATGTCGCAACCGAATGCCCCAGCTCGGCTCAGACAATCGGCTCCAACCAGCAAGGCTCCCTGGGAACTCTGATCGGCTTTGAAGCCAAATGCTCCAACCACAACTTCCAGAATGTTACTTTCAAGCAATAAGGTTCCATCCACTGCTTGCCAGGTACTTTCCCCTACCAGTCGATAACTTGCCGAGTATTCCACAAATGCCTGGATCTGATATTTTCCTGCAGTTTTGAATTCCCGCTGGGTATCAACCCCTGCTGCAACCGCCCCATCGCTAAATCTCCATTTCGAAAGAACTGGAACAAAGTGCACTTCGGCTTGTCTTCCCAATACCACTCCGGAACCATAGTGCGAACTTGGATTCGAAGAGAATCTAGCTACCTGTCCGCGGCTTAGCACCTTAGCTGGATACACCGAGGCAATCAAAGGATTCGGTTCAAACTCCACAGCATCCGCTGCTGAATAAGACTCCCCCGGAATATCAATAGTTATGATTTCGGTGATTGTCATGGTCTTTGTTTTTATAACCGGCTTTTGGGTTGGCTTTGGAGCAGCGAACGCTTTTGGTGCCGGTGAACAAATTGCCTCGACCCAACGCTGAGCCGCATCGGCCGATCTGGGTATGGATGCCATTTGAGATGCGCTTGGGCAACTAACTACTTCAACCACAGGTTTGGGTGCGATCGCGCTTGCAGGTTTGGCGACCGGTTTCGGTGCGGGTTTTGGTGCGGGCTTAGGCTTTGGTGGAACTGGAACCGTCACAGTCTTCGTGATGGTTTGCGTTCTGGATGACCCGAGTAAAGAAGACGTTGAGCCAACACAAACAGTGACTGATCCCGAACCTAATTTTGAACCGTGACTCAGGCCCGAGCCAGAAGATCCGGAGCTACAGGCCATCGCTAAGGAAGCATCAAAACTCACTAAAGCTGCTGCGATTAAAACACTTCCCAGACCAAAACACGTCAGTTGCAATTTTCCCATGGGGGAAAACTAAATCAGATTCTTGTTGTACGCAGAAGTTGTCCACAAAGCGAAAAACCCCATCTAAAAGATGGGGTTTTTACAAGTGGTTGCGGGGGCAGGATTTGAACCTACGACCTCCGGGTTATGAGCCCGGCGAG